>JAHIFA010000024.1 GCA_018901315.1 Nanobdellota archaeon
CCTGAATCTCAACAAGAGAATGCAGAACAAGGCACAGGTCCCAAAGCTTGTTGTGGACAATTTTAAAAGAAAGCAGGTTCCTTTCATGGATGCAACTGGAGCGCATGCAGGAGCATTGCTCGGCGATGTACTTCACGATCCTTTCCAAAGCGGCGGCTTAGGAACACCAGCAAATGAAAGGGTTGTTGCAGGAATGATTCACAAAGCAAACATGGGTGTTCTCTTTGTTGATGAAATTGCAACCCTGCAGCCAGCAACACAGCAGGAGTTATTAACATCATTGCAGGAGGGCAAATATGCAATAACTGGCCAGAGCGAGAGAAGTGCTGGTGCAATGGTAAGGACAGAAGCAGTTCCATGCAACTTTATCCTGATTGCTGCTGGCAATCTTGAAACAGTCAAGCATATGCATCCTGCCTTAAGGTCAAGGATAAGGGGCTATGGATATGAGATTTATATGAAAGAAACAATGAAAGATACCCTTGAAAACAGGGATAAGATAGCTATTTTTGTTGCCCAAGAGGTTGTAAAAGACAAAAAAATACCTCACTTCAGCAAAGAGGCTGTTGATGCTATTATAGAAGAAGCAAGGAAGATGGCTAACAGAAAAGGCCATCTAACCCTAAGATTGAGAGAGCTTGGCGGCTTAATAAGGGCAGCAGGAGATATTGCAAAAGAACAAAATGCAGAATTTGTTATGAAAAAGCACATAATGAATGCAAAAAAGATAGCACGTACTCTTGAGCAGCAGATAGCTGACAAATATATTGAGCAGAAAAAAGAGTATGAGGTTATTGTTACAAAAGGAAATAAGATTGGTAGGGTTAATGGTCTTGCAGTCATAGGTGGCTCTGAGGCATATTCAGGTATTATACTTCCAATAGAATCACAGGTAACACCTGGTGGCAAGGAAACAGAAATAATTGCAACTGGACAGCTTGGAAAGATAGCAAAAGAATCAATAAAAAATGTTTCAGCTATAATCAAAAAGTATTTTGGAGAAGACATAAAGGAAAAATATGATCTTTATGTGCAGTTCATGCAGACCTATGAGGGTGTTGAGGGCGATTCAGCAAGCATAGCTGTTGCAACATCAATAATCTCTGCATTTAAGGATATTCCTGTAAAACAAAACTTTGCAATGACTGGCTCATTGTCTGTAAGAGGAGAGGTCCTTCCTGTTGGAGGAGTAAGCTCAAAAGTAGAGGCAGCTATTGAAGCTGGCATAAAAAATGTAATTGTGCCAAAAGCTAATTTAAAAGATATAATAATTGATCCTGAAATGGTATCCAAGATTAGGATAATACCTGTTGAGACAATTAGTGATGTCTTAAAAGAGGTTCTTAACTGGAAGGGTAAAGAAGATATTCTTAAGATCATCTTAAAGAAGTAACATTTTTTAGAAAATTTTTTAAACTGGATGTTCTTATTTTAATTTATGGTTAAAAAAATTCCAAAGAAATGCCTTGAATGCGGTAGTACAAAGATAACATATAACAAAAAAACAAAGGAATTAATCTGCAATGACTGCGGGCTTATAACTTTCATAGAATAACTGCGATTTTGGTGATAATAGTATTATTAAACATAGCTATCTTATTCTAACCGGCGTTGCGTGGAAATTAGCTGGCTTTAGCCAGCTTATTAAAATAAGATAATCTTCTTCTGTTATGCAAAATGATCCTCCCTGTTATTTGAGTTAACTGACAGATGGGTCTTCTTTTCATAAGCAACTTATTCCTGCTCTTAAAACTTGAATGGAAACTTTCTGCATGGCTTCTTATATGATATTCTGTCAGCCACTGCATAACATCTAAGAAAAGCTCTGTATACATTAATTTCCACGCAGGATGTCCATTCATATTATTGTTTTTCTTTGGAAAAACATAAGGAATCATACCTCCTAATGATATTTTTCTTACTAACTCTCTATCATTAAATCCTGCGTCTAATCTTAAGCTATTTCCTTCAACCATTCCTACTAGTTTATACATTGCTCTGCATTCCTGCTCTCCGCTAATGTCAAATGCCTGAATGATTTCTCTTGAGTCGACTATGCTAGTCATATAAGTTCCATATTTTTTACTGCTTTCATAGTTTTGTTTTCTGCTGTTCTCAAGACCAGTTCCATCTCCTGAGAGTTTGCCATCAGAGGTTTTTGACTCATCAAAAACCTGTTTAAGGATATAAAGTACTTCTGGCTTATCATAAGCTTCTCCAATTGTTCTATCATCCAAGGCTTCATATATTCCTAAGAAAGGACCAAGGATTTTCAGCCATCCTTGTGCAGATCTTTCTGTTAAGCCAAGCTCCTCGCACAGAAGAACTGCTTTAGCGAGAGACTTTGGGTCTGTTAATGGTCTTCCAGTCTTGCCTTCTGTATTTAGATATTCAGTTTTATCTACTGAATCTCTTATGAATGTAAGTGATTCATAAGCATCTTCAATCTGAGTCAGGTTATATTCTGACCAGGAAATTTTTCTAGGTTTTTCAGGTTCATAGAATCCTTTTTCTCTTAGCAATGGAACCATTGCTCTAAATTCTTTGTTTGGAAGCCTTGACATATTTTATTTATATGCCTAACTAATATTTATTTTTTTCTATACTACAGAATACAAATATTTAAATATTACATATGCCTAATAAGATTTATGATGGCTTACATAAGAAAAAAGAAGATCAAAGGCAAGACTTACTATTACATTGTTGAAGGAGTGTATGATAAGAAAATTAAGCCTTTAATCCCTAAACAAAAAGTAGTTAGGTATTTAGGTAATGTAAATAACATAATTAAGAAATTTGATTTCTGGGATGAACATCATTAGTTGGAGTTTCCACGCAACGCCGTTTTTCAGGCTATTTTTATCGCAGGATTTAAATAATGCTTTTGCTTTATTTATTTTTCAATATGAAAAATCTGGGGAATAAATCGAAAACAGCAAGGAAGAAAAAAGTAAAAACCATAAAATCAGATAGAAAAAAAGAAAAAAAGAATTTTATAAATTGGCTAAAAGAGCACAGGGCAATAATTATAATTTCTGTTATAATAATCATGATTCTTGTTACATCTGGTACAAAGGTGTTTCTTTACCTCAATTTTATTGTTGGGAATGACATTATTATCCATTTGGATGCAGATAAGGAAGACTTAAATCTTGTTCGTGGAGGAGAGGAATCAGTTAATTTTAAGGCTAGTGTAATAACAAACCCATTTTGCGCTGCAGAATGCGAGTCATCATTTGAGGATATAAGCAATAATAAAACTATTGACTATGATAGCTTTAAGCTTACTCCCGGAATGCCAATAACCAAGGAATATAAAATAAGGGTGGATGACTTTGGGGAGGGGCAAAAACTTTACAGGTTCAGGCTTGAATGTATAGGTTCGGCTAGTTTCTTATGCCATACCAAAGGCGAGTCAACATCAAGAAGCATACTTGTTACTGTTGAATATAACCTGACAGAAGATGAAAAAATACTAAAAGATGATTTAAAAAATAAGCTCATTAATCTAAAAGAAAGGCTCTCTGATTTGGCTACCAATGCAAATGAAGTTGATTTAGTTATTAATGAGTTGGACAAGGGTGTTTCTATTGATGAAACAAAAAAGGAATTTGATAATGCGGAAAAAGAGATTTCAAAACTTATTGAAAATTTAAATGTGCTTAAAAAAATATGGGGCAATCAGGATTATTATGAATTAAATAAAAAATTCAAAGATATAGACATAGAATCAATAAAAACAGCAGACCTGATTATAAAGATTGACAAGAATATATCTGATTCAATATTTTTGTATAATAACCTTGCAAATGAACTTAATGAAACAAGGGAAAGATTAAAAGAGATAATGAAATTTTTAGTCTTGGATGAAAACCTTGCACTTGAAATAAATGATAACATAAAAGTTTTTAATTCTGTCATAAACTCATTTAAATTAAGGAATGAGATTTCAAAAAAGAGGATTGAAGTATACTCAATAAATTATTCTGTTGATAAACTGCATGAAAGCATAAAGAGCTATGAAAGAGGAGAGACTCTAAAAAGGAGCATAGAGGTTGATATAAACTATGATATTTTGTGCAGGTTAAACCAAACTTGTGTGAAAAGGCCTTCAATAAGCGAGAGAGCAAATCAGACAGAGTTTGAGCTTAAAAACGCATGCGATGAAATAGAGCAGCTTAAGGTTATTTATCTTAATATAAGCAAAAATAACTATGCAAATAGAAGCACAGATGCAATTAAAAAGGATATTGCAGAAAACTATCTTAATGAACTACCGGAAGATGGGTATAATAATGAGATAATAAAAGAAATTCTTTTAGCTTATGCCACAAATTCAACAGAAGGAATTTATGATATTAATTCAACAGAAGAAATAGTTGAGCAGATTATAAAGGATCAGCCTGAAAGCTGCCAAAAACCCAATATAACTTATTATGATTTGAACAATGAAAGCATTGAATTAATTAAAGAAGAGGAAACAATGCCTGTAAAGATTGGCATTGAGTTTGATGAGCCCTTTCCTAAATGCTGTGTTTTTGGGAAATGTTCAGTATGCTGCTTAAGTGAAGAATGTGTTAATGACCCATCAAAATTTCCTGTTGTATTTGTTCATGGCCACAGCGTTAACAAAAATACCGCAGCAGACTACAGTCTTGATGTATTCAATAAGCTGCAAAAAGAGCTTGAAAAAGATGGCTACCTTAATGCAGGCTCAATCTCACTTTACACTCCTGTTGACACAAGCCCAGGGGTGTGGGGCCTTTCGCAGGCACCAGTAAGCATAAAGGCAAGCTATTATTTTGATGTCTTTAAAGAGCCTGAAAACTATGTTGTTGTCCAGACAAAAAGCGAAAATATTGACACCTATGCACTCAGGTTAAGAGAGATAATACAAACTATAAAGTATAGGACAGGAAAGCCAAGGGTTGTAATAATTGCCCATAGCATGGGGGGCCTTGTATCAAGAAGGTATTTGCAGATATTTGGAGAAGATGATGTTGAAAAGCTTATAATGATAGGAACTCCCAATAAAGGCATTGAAGGGGGTATCGCAAGTTTCTGCCCGATTGTAGGAAGCGAGCTTGCATGCAGGGACATGAAAAAGGACAGCTTATTTATTAATAAGCTCAACAGCGGAAAACTTCCGGAGATACCAATATACAACATAATAGGAAATGGCTGTCCAATAGATGGGGAACCTGCAGATGGGACTGTTCAGGTTAAAAATGTACTGCTTGAAGGGGAAAATGTGAACAATATTTTTGTGAATGGGACATGCAATGGCCTTGAAAAGCTTCATTCAAAGATGCTTGATACTAATGAATATCCTGAGGTTTATGATATAATTATAAGGGCATTGACTATAAAACAATCTTAGAAATGTTTATAAAAATTAATTGCATTTATAGTATAAAGGTATGTATGGGGGTGACTAAATGAAAAAAGAGGTTATTGAAAAGCTTGCTGCATTGGTTACTGCAGCATTTGGCCTTGTGGCTGCCTTGGCATGGAATGACACGATAAAAGCCATATTCATACAGGTTTTTGGCACAGCAGAAGGTGTATGGTCAATGCTAATTTATGCTGTGGTTGTAACAATAATTGCAGTAATAGTGACTATCCAGATAGGGAAGGCCGCAGGAAAAGCAAAATAAATTTAATTAAATTCTTTTGTTTTTTTGTATTTTATTTTGAGTTCATCAAGCATTTTTGTGATTTTTTGCTTGTATTGGCCTAATCCTTTCCAGTCAAGAATAACTTCTTCGCACTCGTGGGTGTTTCTTTCCATTGCTTGTATTATCATCTCTTTGTCTAAATATTCAAGCATGTATTTTGGGCAGACATGGCCAAATGCCAAATCAGATTTTTCCATGAGTTTTGTGAAATTAGAGCAGTGATGCAGGCCGCCTATGCCAAATGCTGTTTTATAGTGTTTTGGCTTTTTTGGAATTATGCTCATTATTGTTTTTGCAATTATCTCTCCTGCCTTTTTATCAGGCCACTGCTTTTCAGAGGAGCCGATTTCAATGAACATGCAGGGTGTTTTTTCGAGGTAAGGGCCGTGATGAGTGCATTCCTGTATTATTTCATACTTATTATTGTTTTCTGCAAGCTCTTCAATCTTGAATAAACATTCCCTTAAATAATCTGCATCTGCAATGCAAAGCTTTCTGTCATAGCCCCCAAACTCTGCCTTTGCCCAGTTGCCTTGTATGTGAACAGAAAGAGAAGCTATTCCGGACTTGCTCTGGTGCTTTGTTGCAAACACAATAAAGTCAGCATTTATTTTCTCATCAATATTCTCACAGTGTATTGATTCTTTTTTGCTTGTGTAAAGTTTTATATTTTCTCCTTTAATATTAATTCCATAAATTTTTTCTCCTTCAAACTCTTCGTTGATTTCCTTAAAGTCAAAAAGCCTAAGTAAACATTCCTTGATATTCATTCCTGCTTGGTCTTTCTTTGAAACAATTATTGCTTTCATCTAGAAAAGATTTTGAGAACTAATATAAAAAAGCTTTGCAAAGAGTTTAGCAGAATATAAAATTAATCTTCGGTCTTGGCAATCTCATGATGGCATTTCTGGCATTTCCATATAGCATACTCTGTACCACTAATCAGAACAGAAGATGTTTTAATCATGTCTCCATTACACAGCTCGCATTGTTTTGTCTGAGCCATATTATATAGTTAGTCAAACTCCTTTAAAAACTTTATCAATTCATGGGATTTTTCAAAATCCAGGAATTCCTCTTTTGTCAAAGCAGGAATGTTTTTTGGCTTTTTCTTTTTGAAAATGATAAGGTTGTCAACGTCTAATAATCTTGATAATGAGCTGAATTTTGGGCTGGTGTTGTCTCCAATTCCAGTAAGGATTACATCCTCATCTTTTTTTGCGATTATGTCAAAAGGCACTTTTTTTGTTTCGAGTGATTTAAATCCTAAATCACAGTATTTCTTGGATATGTCTGACTTGCCTTCTTCAAACAATCTTTTTTCAGAGCCCAAAACATTTATCTTGTCAAAAACCTCATCACCCAGCAGGTTGTAAAGCCTTATTGCTTTTTCAATTCTTATTTCTGAGTTGTTATTTTCATATTTAACTACCATTCTGCTGCTCACTCCAAGCTTTTTTGAAAGCTCATTTATAGAATAGCCCTCTTGCTCTCTTTTCTGCTTTAATTTCTTTCCAAGAATGCATGCAGTCAGCCCGGCTTGTGTTCTTTTTACAAAAGGAAAATTGTTGTTTATGCAGTTTCTGAATGTTGCAAGATTTAAGGTATAGATTCCAAATCTTGAGTAAACAACATTATTTTCTAGGTTAGAGCCTGCTTTTTCTGCTATAATCAAAGGCGAGGCATTTATGTAAGAGCTTATGTGCTCCATCTCATTTGTAAAGTCCTTTTTTATTGAATTTGCATCTTCCAAACCTTTATCAGCAGAACCATGGAGCTGCTTCTGGCAATAATGTCAAAGCATGTATGAGTCATGCTCTTTATTGTAAAGCCTTTTCTCAGCAAAAAGATTCCAATGTTGTCAATTATTTCCTGCTTCATAACCACCAAAACACAAGTTTACTATAAATATATTTTGTTTAAGAAGTATGTTATGACTAAGTATATTTCCTTAGGGTTTTAAGTTCTTTTAATAGATGTTAGTTTCAATTACCAAACAAAACCTTTTTATATAAGAACAACCTAAGTAC
>JAHIFA010000025.1 GCA_018901315.1 Nanobdellota archaeon
ACTTCTTGTTAATAAATTTTATCAAAATTAATACTAATTTTTGTGTTAAACCAAAAGATTTATTAAATAAAAACTATATTATGATATTTATGCTGCCACAAATCATCTTTTTGGGGACAGGGGGGGACTGTTTTGTTGTTGGAAAGCAGTTACGAGCCTCTGGAGGAATCATAATAAGAGCAGAGGATATGCAGTTTCATATAGACCCTGGGCCAGGTGCCTTGGTAAGGGCTGAGCAATATGATGTTAACCTAAGGGAAAACACCTGCATTCTTATATCACATAATCACTTAAATCATACTAATGACATTAATGCAGTTATAAGCGCAATGACTCATGCTGGCCTTGACAAAAAAGGGGTTCTTATATCAAACAGGACAGTCATCAGCGGAGATAATAATACAGATACAATATTATTAAACTTCTACAAAAACTGTCTTGAAAGGTATATTATTGTCCAGGAAAACCAGAAAATTGGTATTGGTGACATTGAGATAAGGATAACACCAACAAAGCATGGCATAGAAAATATTGGCTTTAAGTTTATAACACCAGAATTCAGCTTGTCATATATTTCTGACACAAGCTATTTTACTGGTCTTGCTGAGTCGCACAAGGGTTCTGACATACTTATTTTAAATGTTGTAAATCCCTCTGGTATTAATTCAAAAACAAACCTTAACTCAGATGATGCTGTAAATATAATAACTGCTGTAAAGCCAAAGCTTGCCATAATACAGCACTTTGGCATTAAGATGATTGAGGCAGACCCAATGTATGAGGCCAGGGAAATACAGAAAAAAACATACACGCAAGTTATAGCTGCAAAAGATGGCATGGCTATTAATCCATTATCATACTCTTCTTCTTTAAGGCAAAAGACCTTGAAAAATTTTTAACACAGATAATTAAACAACCCCAAGCAATAGAATAAAAAAATAACCAGCAAGGCAACCTAGGCTTAGAAATGGCATTGCAGGATAAAACCTATCTTTCTTGCTTTTGGTTAGCAGAATAAGTAATGCTGTTGAAACAAAGACTGGTATTATCAGGGAATTCAAAAATCCAAAGCTTTTCATCACAACACCTGCAAATATCAGCGGGAATGCAATATCCCCTCCGCCAAGGATTGCTGTCTTAATCTTTTCAATTTTTATAACTCCACCTGCTTTTTTCTTAGCTTCTTTTTCAGGCATTTTGTATGGAATAGAAAGCCCTGCAAAAACCTTTGAGCTTATCTGGAACTTAGCTAGTTCTACCATATGCTTGCTTTTCCATACTGCATACATATCATAAATAGATATAAGCAATAATAACATAAATACAGCAAAGAGATTCATTATCGGAACAAATATTGCTGCCAGTCCACCATAAATAAAAACCTCTGTAATGTTATGCACAAAAATATTTGACCTGACAACCTTAAACAATGCTAAAGCAAGGCTTATTACCAATGCAATTTCCTGTCTAATAAATGGTTTCAATGCTATGGTAAGGCACACTACAACGCTTATAAAGAACCAGAACTTCCACAAGTTAACATTCTTGAACTTTATCAATAACATTAAAAGGCCTGTTCCCAAAAGAACTGCTATTAAAATGTATATAAATGAGCTGCTTTCCTCAACAGGAGGCCTTTCCATTTCATAAGGCAATTCCTCCCATGCTGTAACACCTGTTTCTGCTGTTTTTTCATGGTCAATATACTGGTTTGTTATTGCAAGGCCAACAATTTGAGATAAAAAAAACAATAAAACAAGCGTTACTGTTATTTTTAGTGTGTGCTTCATATAAATTAGAATTAAGAAAACTTATTTAAACCTATTTATTTTAACAAGCAATATGCTTGCTCATAACGTATGCATAACTGTTTTCTGCAAACCAGAAGATGATGTTGGGCTTATAACAGAAAAGCTTTTGTTTCTTGTTCCTCTTGACCCAAAAAAAGAAAAAATAGAACTGAAAAGAACCAATGCAATAGGGTTTAATGAAAAGAAAATAATTATTTTAGAGGTTTATCTTGAAAAAGAATCACATACAAATCTTTTCTTAAACAATCTAACTAAAAACCTGACTGATGAACAAAAATTATTAATAAAAAAACAGGCAGACTCAAGGCTTGATGATGAGCTTAACTTCTTTTTAAGGTTTGACAAAAGCAAACTAATTAATGAAGGCAGGCTCTGGCTTACTGACAAGGGAGACTGTTTTCATATAAAGATAAAAATAGCTGCTTTTCCGCACAAGAGAGAAGCTGCTTTAAAGATAATAGAAAAAATATTCAGCTAAACAAAACCTTTAAATAATCATAATCTCTTGGTTTATTAAAATGACCAAAGATTTCATTGTGACACCATGGGAAGTAAAGGGAGAAGTGGATTATGATAAGCTTGTAAAAGAGTTTGGAACAAATTTAATTTCAGATAACCTGATTAACAAAATAAAGAAGCATACTGGCAAACTGCATTACATGCTGAGCAGAAAAATATTTTTTTCTCATCGTGACCTTGATATATTATTAAAAGAATATGAACATGGGAAAAAATTTGCTTTATACACAGGAAGAGGACCATCAGGCCATACACACATGGGTCACATTATTCCATGGATATTCACAAAATGGCTTCAGGATGTTTTTGATGCTCCCCTGTATTTTCAGATAACAGATGATGAAAAGTTTTTATGCAAGCCAAACCTGAGCAAAGAGAAAACTACCAGCTTAGGTTATGAAAATGCACTTGACCTGATTGCACTTGGCTTTGATCCAAAAAAGACCTTTATTTTTGTTGACACAGACTATTCAAAAACACTGTATAATATCGCAATCCAGATTGCAAAGAAAGTAACTGCCTCTAATGCAAAATCTGTTTTTGGCTTTACAAA
>JAHIFA010000026.1 GCA_018901315.1 Nanobdellota archaeon
TATTTTCTTTTTTAGTTTTCTTGCAGCATTAAGCAGTAACTTTTGCTGTTCCTCTATTGATATCATTTATATGCCTCCAGATCACCTTTATTAAAAGGAAGATAAATCTTCCATACATTTTCAATCTCTTTAAAATCTTTTGATTTTAAATCAGGTATAATATATTCAAAAGCACAATTTTTTTTTGGAAAGGAATTAATTTTAAATCTTTTTGTCATTCTTCTTGTTTTCATAACTTTTCTTGCTAAGTCATACAGTGCTCCAACCTGCCTTTCAATATGGTTTTCTTTTGCCAGTTTGTATAGTTCACTCCAGTCAGATATTTTCTTGAACAGAGCTAATGAGGCAAGAATAGTTCTCAGGCTTGAGGTTTTTATTGCATAAACAAGTGTTTCCTCCAGGCTTGGTTTTTTCCCATAAATCCTATAGATTTGTGGTGTTGCTATTTTTATAGGGGAATGCTGGTTGATTATTTCATAATAGCTTGAGCCTTTCAATCGGTTTTCAAAGGAAATATTATACACTCTCTTATTGTTGCTTAATCTTTTTGTTTTAACATAACCTTTTTTTCTCAAGCGGTAAACATAATAAACTGCCTTCTCTCTGCTTACATTAAGTATATCCATAATTGAGGGAATTGTTTGTATCCCTTGTATTTCTTTTAGTATAATTTTGTTTTTCATAGTTTAATTTAGGTATAACTATTATATAAATTTTCTCTTTTTTAGCAGCAATTACGAACTGGGAGCTTGAGATGCCAGTTGCAGCATTGGAATTAAACTTAACTAAACTTTTTTCTTTAATAAATTACTATTAAACAACATTTGGGTTTGGGCTAAAACAATAATCTTACAACTAAATTATTTAAAAAATAATAGAAACCAAAAGATTTAGGATAGATTAATACCACATTTTGCTGCACTTTTATATATTCTTTTACGAGCTTGCTCATCCACTTTTCCTGTTGGAATAACAAGAGCAGTTTCTATGTTAGGTAATCTTTTTTGAATTTCTTTTAATTCACTATCTATTGTGATGAATGCTTTCAAAGAAGTTAAGCTTCTCTTTTCTGAATCTACAAAACTATGGTCACTCCCAAATCTTGATTCATAAGTTTTATCATAAATAATTGGCCTTTGAGTTAAAGTTTTTGAAATAAACTCTGCACAATATTTATAAACTCCAATTTCTCCCACACCTATTGGATTTACAGTATGTTTTGAATCAATGTAAGGTTTTGCAATTACTGAAGTCCCACCTTCCTTTTCAACAAGTTTTATAAAATCATCTAATGAATCTGATTTGATTGGAAAATACTTCTTTATGAATTCAAATGCCATATTTATTCACCTTATAGATAGGATATAATCCTATATTTATAAATCTTTCGGTTATTTACTACTATTAAGTTAATGTAAATTAGGTTTGTACTAAACGCCGTGCTTTCTTCAATCGCTTGGAACATTGCATTCTCAGTACTTCGTGCCTCACTACATATAACAATAATTGCACATAATATCTAATAAGGTTTAAATAGATTGCTTTGGTTGTAATTTAATTAAAATGAAAAAGATCATGCCACCAACTTATTTTCTTGTTTTACTTATACTCTCAATTTTGTTTCACTTTGTTTTTCCTCTAAAAAAAATAATTAGTTTTCCTTATAATTATATTGGGGCCTTGCTTATATTGATTGGCATTGTTCTTAATTTATGGGCAGATGCTATTTTCAAGAAAAGCAAGACAACTGTGAAGCCGCATTTAATGCCTAGCTCTTTTGAGGTTTCCGGGCCTTTCAGGATAAGCAGGCATCCGATGTATTTGGGAATGTTACTAATCTTATTGGGAGCAAGTATTTTATCAAGATCATTAATAACATTTATTTTCCCAATACTATTTATAATTATTATGGAAATTAAATTTATTCCAATGGAAGAAAAAAATATGAAAAAAACTTTTGGGAAAGATTATTTGGAATACAAAAAAAGAGTGAGACGTTGGATATAATTCTTAATTTGATTTTGCCAATTTCCATCAACAACTATGAAAGGTTTGAATGAAGTTTACTTCCCAGGATCAACAACCCTTCCCATGAACAGTATGTTTCCTGTGGCCTTCTGCTGTATTATGAACATAAATGGATGGTCTGCCATAAAATAATCTGACTTACTGCTCTTAAGTGCAACTATTACTGCTGTTGCTGCAGCTGCTTCTGTTCCCTCTTCATTCACTTCAACAAATGCCTGATGGATAACTTTATCAATGAATAAATCCATGTTTCCAGTCATCCCTGAAAGGTCAGCATTCATTGAGAAAGCAGTAGGCATTCCCATTTCTGCAAGATCCTTAGCCATAAGATATTTTGTTTCAAACTTGAACTTTGGTATGTAAACACTTACTTTTCTTTCAGATAGCATACTTTTTAATTCATTTAATTTTTCCTTGTTAATTGAATCCTCAATTGATTTTAAATTTTCTCTTGGAAGAATAACAAGCATTGATAACTCATCGCCTTCATAAGGCATCTCAAGAATCTGCAATTCCTCTGTTTCAGCGTAATTGAACTTAGCTTTATCTCCTGTTAAACTCATCATATCAACTTTTACTGTTTTTTCAGGGCTTATCTTAAAATCAGCTTCTTTTGTTTTCTTTTTGTCAAATTGTAAAACCCAATCCCCTTTGAAATAGATTGCATTGGTTAAAACCAGTCTGGTAGAATCATCTATAGCACCCCGAGGTATAAGATCCTTTATTTTGTTGTCTGTCTGTTCTTCCACCCAATTGTTTATTGTAACTCTTGATTTTTCAGTTTCCCTTTTAAAATCCAGA
>JAHIFA010000027.1 GCA_018901315.1 Nanobdellota archaeon
AACAAGGGCACAGATAGTTGATACATTATTCCAAAGAGGGTATGTAATAGGAAAAGCAATAGAGGCAACCGACTTAGGAATAAATACTGTTGAAACACTTGAAAAATACTGTCCAAAAATATTAGATGAGGAACTAACAAGGCATTTTGAGATTGAGATGGATGAAATACAGGATGGCAAGAAAAAGCCAGAGATTGTTCTTGAAGAGGCAAAGCAGAGCCTTAAAGAGATACTAGCTGATTTTAAGAAGAAGGAAAAGGATATTGGCGCTGGCCTGAAAGAGGCAACAATAGAAACTCAAAACAAAGCCAACCTTATTGGAAAATGCCCTATATGCAAGAAAGGGAATTTGAGAGTGATATTCTCAAAGAAAACAAAAAAGCGCTTTATTGCTTGTGATAATTATCCAAAATGCAAGACAACATTTAGCCTGCCCCAGAAAGGGCTTGTAAAATCAGCTGACAAGGCATGCCCAGAATGCGGATATCCAATTGTTATGATTATAACAAAGGGAAAAAGGCCATGGGTTTTCTGCATAAACCCTAACTGCAAAGGAAAACAAACAGAACCATAAAAATCCATAGTGGATTTTAAGATGCCAGAAATGCTCATCATATTAAAGTAAGAAATTTTAGCAAGCATTTCTGTGCATAATCAAAAGATATTTAATAACAAATTATTTCTTAAGTGTTATGAAACTGTTAAAATCAAAAGAGGTGTTTCTATTAACATTAATCTTCCTATTTATTATTCCTGTTTGCTATGCAAGTGTTGGCCACATGCCTTTACTTGCTGTAAGCCAGACAAAAGATGGCTATGAAGGCTCTTCTGCTCATCTCTATCTTGAGATAAATCCAGGAACTGGCCGGGTCTTTATTGAAACATACCCATTAACAAAATTAGATACGCAGATATCAACAAGGTTTGCAAGGGAAATAGCATGCAAATATGCTAATATTGATTGTAATAAGTATGATTTCTTTTATACAATAAGGGCAGAGTCATCTATCATAGGCGGTCCAAGCGCTGGTGCTGCAATATCTGCACTAACAATTGCAATGCTTGATAATCTAAACTTAGATGAGGATATAACCATAACAGGAACAATAAATTCTGGTGGAATTATTGGGCCGGTTGGAGGCCTTAAGGAAAAGATAGATGCTGCCTCAGAAATAAAAATCAAAAAAGTGCTAATACCTACAGGCACGAGATTTTCAAAGGAAATGGATAATAAGACAATTGATTTGGTTGAATATGGGGATGAAAAAGATATAAACATTGTCGAGGTTTCTGACCTTGACGATGTTTTATATGAATTTACAGGCAAGAAAAAAGAAATAAGAAATGAGAGTCTTGAAATCAGTGATGAATATTCAGGCATTATGAAAATTCTTGCAGAAAGATTATGCAATAAAAGTTATGCATTAAAAGAAGAATTTGAAAAATTAAAAGCAGGTGAATTGGACGAAAACCTTATTAAAATAGAGGAAAATGCAGATAACCTGACTAAAAAAGGAGAAATTGCCTTTAATAAAAACACCCTCTATTCTGCTGCAAGTTTCTGCTTTGGCGCAAATACAAAATACAAACAGCTTATATTTTTAGTGCAGGGTATGAAGAAAAAAGACGTAGCAGACAAAATCAAATCAACACGTGATGAGATAAAAGATTTTGATTCAGGGCTGCCATTTAAGTATGAAACAATAACTGACCTGCAGACATATGCTATAGTAAAGGAAAGGCTCATAGAATCAGAGGATTACCTTGAGCTAAGTGAGGAACAGCTTGGCAAAGGCGAAATAAATGAAAGCATTAGCTCTTTAGCATATGCTATTGAAAGGTTTTACAGCGCCAAGGCGTGGAGCGAATTCTTTAACAACAAAGGGAAAAAATTTGATTTTAATAAAGAGGTTTTAAAGAGCTCTTGCATAACAAAAATATTAGAGGCAGAGGAGCGCTATCAGTATGTAATGTTATTTTTTCCAGATTTTCTTGCTGATACAAAAAAAGAGATAGACCTTGCTTATTCTGATATGGAAAATGAGGATTATGATCTTTGCCTGTTTAAGGCAAGCAAGGCAAAGGCAGAGTCAGACATTATACTTTCCACATTGGGTGTTGAGGAAGAGCATGTTGATAATTTGCTGAATAAGAAACTGGAGATTGTTGGAAGAAATATTGTTGAAACAAGCAGAAAAGGGTTGTTTCCAATAATCGGATATTCTTATTATGAATATGCAAAAAGCCTTAAGGATGATGATAAGTACTCTGCTTTGCTGTATGCAGAATATGCCCTTGAGTTAAGCAATCTTGATATCTATTTTGATAATAGTAAAAAAACATTTATGCCCCATATTGACAAAATGTTTCTTTCAGTATTTGTGTTGGGGATTTTAATTGGGCTTTTGTCAGGGCTTTTGTTGTTCAGAAGAAAAAGAGAGAAAGGATTGTTTATCAAAATCAATAGATAATTTTTATTTTAAAAAATTACAGAAATTTAGTAAGCTTCATCATGATGTTTTACATAATGAACAGTTATCAAATCTTCCTTTACATCAAAGATAATAATAAATGGATCAAGATGTGCTCTTCTATTGCCTTTTAATATATTCCTTAAAGGTTTATAATGCTCTGGATTTTGCCTTATTTCTTTTAGCTTTTTTGTTAATCTTTCAAACAGGTTTTTGTCTTTTCTCTTTAGTTTCTTTAATTGCTTCTCAAAAAATGGTGTAAATTTTATTTTGTATTCCATTATTATAAAGCCTTAAAGTATTTATCCATCTCTTTATCAGATTTCAAGACCTTTCCTTTTCCAGAACTTGCCTCTTTCATACTTTGCTTTACTCCAGAAATTAGTTTTTTATCACTATAAACAAATTTTTCATCAAAATCTTGGATTAGTTGCCTTAATTCCTTAAGTTCTTCTCTGATTCCTGTTCTGACTAAATCACTAAAATTAGAAAACAAACCGCCTTTAACTACATTCATACTTTCATTATATAGGTTTTTTGGTAGGGATATTGTTATTTTTTTAAATTCCATTTATACCACCTTAATACCACTTAAAGAAGTACTAATATATAAATCTTTGGATTTTTTTGATCATAAATTATTTAGAATTAATGATTATGAAACCCGGGAATGAAGCCGAAGCCTCAGTCCCAGGAAAAAGAGGTGATTATAAACCTGAGATAGGAGCCGAGGCCCCAATCCCAGGAAAAAGAGGTGATAGTTGAAAATAAAGAATATAAACACCCCCAAACCTGCTTCTAACTACTGTATAATGTAACTACTATATAAAGCTTTCGGTTTTTAAGGATTCTTGAGTAGTAACACAATTAAAAAGCAGGTTTATAGACGAGAAAAGATGAAATCAATAATTATTTAAATGCCTTAAATGCCTTAAAAACCATGTTATGCCAAAAATGCAAAAAAGCAAGAGCAGAAATAAAACTTCCTTATCTCGGATTAAGATTATGTAGGGGATGCTTTTGCAAGCTTATTGAAAAAAGGGTCAAAAAAGAAATAAGGTCAAAAAAGCTTATTAATGAGAAGGAAAAGATTCTTTTACTGGACAATAACAGCAAAGAAGCAAAAATCTCAGAGCATATAATAAGAGCTGCATACAATAACAGGGTTGATTTGCTGAAAGTTAAGGTTAATGCACTTAAGATTGGTCATTTAAGCGAGAAAACAAAAGAAATCATAAAAAAGAACAAGATAAAACAGGTTATAATTCCCTGGAATTTGGATGATGAGATAATCTATTTCACTGAAAATCTATTTAACAAAGGAGACTTTAAGTTTTTGAGTCATTTCACCCAAGACAAAATCTTTTACATAAAGCTTCTGAGAAATGTGCTTGAGAGCGAATGCCTGTTGTTTGCAAATTGCAGGAAGTTTAAATTCAAAGACAAGCCGGAAAAAGACAGACAAAAAAAAGTCATAAAAAACATGCTGGACAAAATAGACAAAAAGCATTCTGAAACAAAATTTTCACTGCTGAAAAGCATAGACAGCTTAAATAATACAATAAAAATAAATTAAAAATTTAAAAGTTTACTTCAACATCCTTTGTGTCTTCCTCTGAAACCTTGAACATTTCCTCATCTGTATATTTCATCCGCCCTGCGATAATCATATCCGGGAAAGAGTGTATTCTTATGTTGTAGGTATTGACACTGTCATTGTAGAATTCGCGCCTGTCTGCAAGCTCATTTTCAAGCCCGCTTATCCTGTTCTGAAGCTGCATAAAATTCTCATTTGCTTTTAGGTTGGGATAATTTTCTGCAACAGCAAATATTGTTTTAAGTGCACTGCTTATTGCATTATCAGCATCTGCCTTTTGTGATATTGTCTTTGCATTTAGCATAGATGTTCTTGCCTTTGTAAGCTCTACAAGCGTGCCTTTCTCATGCTTCATATATCCTTTTACAGAGTTTATAAGCTTTGGAAGCTCGTCTGACCTCTGCTTCAAGAGTACATTAATGTTTGCCCATGACTTCTTGATGTTGTTTTTGAGCCTTATAAGGCTATTAAACATTCCTACTATGTAAGCTGTTATTGCAAAAATTACAAAAACTGCTACAACCAAAATTATTATTATTGTTCCAACTGCCATTTTAAACCTCCATGTTTTTATAATAAGTCGAAGTATTTAAGGATTATGCTTAGGCATACCACACTTAATAATGCCCCTCCAAATATAAAGCCAAGCATCTTCCACTTGATTTCTTTTAATAAAGCATTCTCTTGCTTGTCTGAGATATAATACATTTTCTCATTTTTTCCCTTTTGTATTATTATATCCTCTACATTGTTTTTTGCTGTACCATCCTCAACAAAGGGATTATCTGATGCAGTGCCCATTATGTAAAGCTTATCTTTGGGCGCAATAAAGTGCTCCTTATACCTCATTGTCTTGCCAAATCCAAAGAGTGTTTTGTGGCTCATGCCCTTTGATTTAAGGAAGTTTAATACTAAATCAGGGGTTTTTTTGCCAAAACCTGTATTAAACTCAAAATCCCTTGAAACATTTACCTTTGCCCCCTTTGAATCAATAAGAACACCGCCAGTATCATCCTTTAGGTAGAATGGCTGTTCGTTATGCCCATTTTCAACAGTAACCCAGTGGCTGCTCTTTCCAGAGCTACGGTACTCTTCTATTGTATAGCTATAATAAACACAATCCTTGTTTGAGAAAGGGCTTTTCAGGATTTCTTTGTATGCAGGAACAACCTCGCCATAAATCTCAACTAAACCCATGGCAAGAGACCTTATCTTGCTTGTGGGTATGTTTTCTATCAGGCGCTTTTGTTTTAATAGTTTAATTCCTTCCCAGAATAAAAATACTCCTGTTGCAAAAAAACCTAATGTCCAAATAAACATTTCAATTATATCTGTCATTATTAATAAAATTATTAGTTATTATTTAAACTTTTCTTGTTTTAAATCAAAAAAACAAAATTATCTGCAAATTAAAGATAATCCCCGGAAAATTTTCACTTTTTCTTGCTTAGAATTTATAAAAAAGTGTTTATAGTCTTATTTCATGGTCTTGCCTAAAAAACTAATCTGCTTACTTTTTATTATTTTACTAAGCGGATGCTCTAACCTTAATTTAGATAAAAATATTTTAGAACCAGAGCTTAAAGAATACAAGGATATTCCAAAAGTATTTTTTTGCCCAGTAAATGACTGTGAGGGAGAGCTTTTCAAGGTTATCAACAGTGCAAAAGAATCTGTTCACTGCGCTTTTTATGACTTTGACTTGGAAAGGAGTATTAACATTTTGGATAAGAAAAGAAAAACAATGGATATAAAACTTGTGGTTGATGATGCTAATTTTGACAATGTAAAACACCTTAAGTTTGCAATAAAAGATTCCTCTTATGGTCTGATGCACAATAAGTTTTGCATTATTGATAATAAAATTATTTTGACTGGCTCTTTTAACCCGACTGAGAATGGCGCGTATAAGAATGATAACAACCTGATTATAATTGAATCATTTTATCTGTCAAAAAATTATGAGGATGAGTTTAATGAATTATGGGATTCTGAATTCAGAAAAGGCAATAATGTGATTTATCCTGAGTTTTACCTAAACAATAAAAAAATTGAAAACTATTTCTGCCCAGAGGACAACTGCGCTTATTATGTTGCTGAGGAAATAAAAAAAGCAAAGAATAATATTTACTTCATGGTGTTCAGCTTCACAAACAGCAGGATTGCAACTGCAATTATTTTAAAGCATTACCAAGGACTTGATATAAAAGGGGTTTTTGAGGCAAGGCAGGTATCTAAATATTCAAAATTCAATCTTTTGGAATACCAGGGCATTGATGTAAAGAAAGATAACAACAAGGCCAATATGCACCATAAGGTCTTTATAATAGACAACAAAACAGTAATCACTGGCTCATTCAACCCCACAGAAGGAGCTGACACAAGAAACGATGAGAACATTATTATAATGCATGACAAAAACATAGCAAATCTTTTCCTGCAGGAGTTTGAAAGGGTTTACAATGAATAATTTAAATTTTAGTACTTTAATCTGAAACCAGCTAGTTTAATTAACCTACTTAATACTTAAAGATAGTTAATTTCTACTGCCAAAGGTTTATTTATTTACTTAACAATTCTCTTATAACATGGAAGATAAAAAATCAAATGAATCTGAGAATTCAAAAGATTTTATATGTTTGCATTGCGGAAGGAAAATAAAGGATGATATTGTTGTAAGGGGTTTTTCTGTTATATGCCCCTACTGTGGAATGCCCCTCTAAAAGAAAGATTTTTAAAGAAATTTCCTTTCCTGGCCTTTATGAAAAAGCCAAATCCTGATTTGCCAAAGCTTACAAGGAATGACCAGGAGGTTCTTAAGATTATCATTCTCCAGGCAAAGGTACCTGACACTGAAATAGCTAAGAAAATTGGGATTTCTCCGCAGGCTGTTTTTAAGATAAGGAACAAGCTTGAAAAATCAGGAATAATCAAGGGCTACAGCCCGATTATCAACCTTAAAAAAATAGGCATCAACATTATGGCAATGCTCATAATGAAGCTTACGCCTGAAGTATGGGACCACTATACTGATGAGGAGATATCAGAAAGGATCAAGAAGATTCCTTATGTTATCAATGCCTATAGGGTTCCTGAATCAAATGTCACACATATAATCCTTATGGCTTTCAGGGATCTTGAACAGATGGATAAATACCTGACAGGAATACAGACAAAGTTTGCAAGAGAAATAGAAATACAAAGTATATACCCTTTTTCTGTTGATAAGATAATAACACAAAGCACCCTTGGGCTGCTTTATGAGATTCTTGACAAAAAAGAGTTTCCGCTGAATGAGTTCTTCCTAAAGAAAATTGAAAATAAGAACAGTAAAAAGATTTAACATTTTTATTTAAAAAAGTTGATTTGTCCTACCTAATATTTATCTACTTATTCTGATTATTCAGGCAAAAACCATTGGGAGTGTGGTTTAAATGGCAGGGAAAAATAAATATGAAAGTACAGTATTTGAGAAAGATGCAAAGCAGAAAGCAAGGGATCTCAAAAAAGCAAAAAAAGAAGCTGCTTTAGCAACAAAATACCAAAATATGTAGGGGGTAAAAAATGAAAAAAAAGCAAAAGAAGGAAGAGATTGAAGAAGAACAGGAAGAATCAGAGGATGAAGAGGAAAAAGAAGATTATTAATGACAAAGAATAGGTTTTTTGGAGGTTAAAATGGCTAAAAAAGCAAAAGAGAAGAAAAAATAAATATTTAAATTGGCTTAGGGAAATGCTTCTCTAAGCCGCATAAATTTTTATATGACTTGGTTATTCTCAATTTTGGTGGTAAAATATGGCAAAAATGCATACAAGGATAAAAAGAAGGATGGGACTAAGTACGCACTTAAAGCATTACAAGAACTCTCATTCTGTAATAAAAATCAGCAGACCAAAGACTTTCACTACAGAAGAGGGTGCTCACACATGGGCTGCAAAACAAAATCTCAAACCTGAGCAGTATTCTCTAAAAACAGCCAAGCATAATAAAAAGTTTATGGTAGTGGTAAAAAATGGGAAGGATAAAAACTCTGAAGATAAAAAGGGTAACGAACAAGCTTATGGAGCTTCACAGGGATAAGTTCACTGACAGTTTTGAAAAAAATAGGGAAATACTTAATAGACTGATCATTGCAGAGTCAAAGAAACTAAAGAATATAATCGCAGGCTATATAACAAGGCTTAAGAAAAAATCCCCTGATAATCTGATTCTTTAATTTTCAATAGGGAAAATATTAAATAGAACTTCTCTTAACCATTTGTATAAAAAGGTGTTAAAATGCATGAGACTAAGAATTATTGTGTTAAGGATATTGATCTAGCCAATCAAGGGGAAATGAATATTGAGTATGCTGAAAAGCAGATGGAAGCCCTTATGAAAATTAGGGAAAGGTTCAGCAAGGAAAAACCATTAAAGGGAATGAAAATAGGAATGGCTCTTCATCTGACAAAGGAAACAGCTGTTTTAGTCAAAACCTTAAAAGCAGGCGGTGCTGATGTTGCAATATGCTCATGCAATCCATTAAGCACTCAGGATGATGTTGCAGCTGCATTGGCAAAACAAGGCTTCAGGGTTTATGGCTATAAGGGCGAAACAACAGAGGATTATTACAAATTCTTAAAAAAAGTGATTGAGTTTAAGCCAAACATAACAGTAGATGATGGTTGTGATTTGGTTAGCGAGATTCACAAAAACCACAAAGAATTGATTCCAAACATAATTGGTGGTTGCGAAGAAACAACCACAGGCGTTATAAGATTAAGGGCAATGGAAAAAGACAATGCTTTGTTATATCCAATAATTGCTGTCAATGACAACAAGACAAAGCACTTGGTTGATAATTACTACGGAACAGGCCAGAGCACAATGGACGGAATTTTAAGGGCTTCAAACTTGCTGATAGCAGGAAACACTGTTGTTGTGGCTGGCTATGGAGACTGCGGAAAAGGATTTGCCTTAAGGTCAAAAGGGCTTGGAGCAAAGGTAATAGTTACAGAGGTTAATCCATTCAGGGCAATGCAGGCAGCATTTGACGGATTTGGTGTAATGCCAATGAAAGAAGCAGCTCCATTGGGCGATTTGTTTGTCACCTTAACAGGAGATATAAATGTAATCACAATTGAACACATGAAATTCATGAAAGTCGGCGCAATAGTTGCAAACTCAGGGCATTTTGATGTTGAGATTGACTTAAAATCATTAAAAAAAGCAGCAAAAAGCAGGAGAATAAGGCCATTCCTCGATGAATACATGCTTAATGGAAAAAGGATTTATGTTGCAGGAGAAGGCC
>JAHIFA010000028.1 GCA_018901315.1 Nanobdellota archaeon
AAAAAGGCATTCAAAAGATGGGAAAGGGATTATATCTCCTTGGTTCAGAACATAATATATCAACAGGCATATGATTCAGGCTTTAAGTTTGACTATAATGATTATATGCTTAATAATGAAAAGAAGATATTCCCCAAAATGTCTGTAGGTTTTAACACACTCCAAAAAGAAGCAAAATACTATGATTCACCCATAATTGACAATCATAAGGTTGATGACATCATGAGCAAATTAAAGTTTGCGCAGATGAAAGGGCTGGTTTTAGGAGACTATTTTATCCCTGAAAGTGTTAATCCAAATGATTTTGAAAGATTCTATTATTTTAAAAAATTAAATCCCTCCTTAATGGTTTTAAAATATACATTAAATCAGCTATAGAAAATTCTTCTAAAAAAGTGAATATTTAAATATAGATTATGTTTTAAAAACCATAACATGTTCATAAAAGAGGTGCCTGATGCAGCTAGCTAATACCCTTGGTTTGTATGCTTTTCTAAGCCTTATACCCTTGATAATAATCTACCTAAGGAAACCAAAGCCAGTTGAAAAGGTTATCCCTTCTCTTATGTTTCTGATAAAAAACCAGAAAGACACAACAAAGCACTCCTTTTTCCAGAAATTGCTGAGAAATCTTGTGTTTCTGTTGCAGTTATTGGCATTGTCACTAATGGCTTTTTCAATTGCCTTGCCTTACATAATGACATCTGAGGCTGTTACATCACAAAACACTGTTGTTATAATTGATGCAAGCGCAAGCTCGCAAACAATGGTTAACTCCAAAACAAGATTTGAAAGCTCAATAAACATAGCAAAAGACTATCTAGAGGGCAAGATAAGCATAATAGTTGTTTCTGAAAGCCCTGAAACAATTTTAGAGGATGGAACAAAAAACCAGGCATTATCATTAATCCAGGCAATAGAGCCAAAAGACACAAGAACAAATATTGAAAGCGCCTTGTATGAAGCAGAATCATTATTAGGAGAGAGAAAGGGAAGAATAGTTGTGATAAGTGATTTTATAGTTCAGGACATAAATGAGCTATTAAAGGCAAAAAGAATATTATCATCAAAGGGCATTGATGTTGAGTTTATAAGCACATGGAACAATGCAAAAAACATAGGGATCATTGATTTGGAAGTTAACAAGTATGATACAGTGGCATATGTAAAGAATTTTAATGATGAGGATAGTGAACTAAATGTAGCAATAGTTAAAGAAGGTAATGCTCTAGAAACAAAATCAAAAAAAATAACAGCGCAATCAACAGAAATATTTAATTTTGAGACGCCCACTGGCCTTAGCGAGATTAGAATAAATTCAGACGACGATTTCAAGCTTGACAATACTGTTTACATAAGTGCTCCTGAAAAAAAACAAATTGATGTTCTGTTGATAACAAATGCAAAGACAAGCTACCTTATGAAGGCATTGCAGTCATCAAAGGATGTTAATCTCCAAATCACAGAACCTCCCATAGTCCAGGGCATTGAATCTAATGAGATTATAATAATAAATGATATAGACGGAAATCTTATTCTTCCTGGAACACTTGAAGATATATCAAAAAAACTAGAAGATGGAAAAAGCCTTATAATCACAGCACAAGATGATTTAAATCAAATAGGCATATCATGGATTTTGCCTGTTGAATTAAATGAAAAAGGCAATAATACAAAGGCATGCGCCAAAGTGATAAATGAATTCACAAAGCAGTTTGATAACAATAAATGCTTTGCAACCTTAAGAAACTACTTTAAAGCAGTTCCAAAAAACAGCACAATCTCTGTTATTGAGGCAGATGATTCAAGCCCATTGCTTGCTCTTGGAAACAGGGGAAAGGGCAATGTAGTTTATTATGGAATTTTAGACGAGCAGTCTGATTTCAAAACACAGACATCTTACCCCATATTCTGGAATGAATTATTGAGTTTTCTTGCTGAAACCGGGGATATAAATGATTATAATTTCAGGATACATGAAAAGCCATTATTAGACAAAGTGGGAATATATGACAATGGCAATAAGATTGCAGTAAACCTTCTTGATGAATATGAATCAGACATAGCAAAGGAAACAATAGCTCTTGATGAAACAGGTTTTGTTTCAGGCATATCTGAGGAAAAGGTTGTTGTGAACCTTGACCTTTATCTTATTATCTTTGCAATCCTGATTATGTTGTTTGAAATTTTTTATATAAAGATAAGGGGTGACCTATAATCATCTATTTCAAGAATCCAGAAGCATTATTATTATGCCTGCCTGCAATAATCATACTCATTATCCTTATTCGAAAAACCTTTGTTAAATTTACAACAGAAAAGGAAAAAAAAGAGCATGAAAAAAGCAAGAAGCTTTCAAGAATACTAATCGCAATATCAAGATGCCTGATTTTCTCAATTTTAATAATAGCACTAGCATCGCCATTCAGCCTGGAGGAGAAAACTGTTCAGGGAAACCCCTCATTAACAATACTTGCAGATAACTCAACATCATTTGAGATTTTTGAGCAGGGCATTGCCTCTGACTTAAAGGTTAGTCTTGAAAAAGAGATTCCAACAACAATAAAATATATTGCGCGCGGAGAAGAATCACCCATAGGAGATAGCCTGCTCAATAATATGAAGGGAAATGACAACTTATTGTTAATTAGTGATGGAAACAATAACAAAGGAACTGATTTGGGTGATGTGATGATGCTCGCCTCCTCATTAAACACAACAATCAGCTCATTAAGTATTAATCCAATAAAAACAGACCTTGTTGTAACAATTGACGGCCCATCTGAACTAATATTCGGAACAGAAACCCTGCTGTATGTAGATGTAAAACAGACAGGCCCCATTTCACAGGATTATAATATTCAGGTAATGATTGATGATGATATTGTAATAGATGAAAAAGCAACTGGTACAAAAACATTTGAGATTAATCAGATGCTTCAGGCAGGATATCATAAAATAGAAGCATCAATAACTGCAAATGATTATTTTAAGCAAAATAATGTTTATTACAAGACACTCCATGTTCTTCCAAAGCCAAAGATACTCTTTATTTCACAAAAGGATGCAAAGATAACAAGCATCCTGGATGCGGTTTATGATGTTTCCAAAAAGAGTTATATGCCAAAAGACTTAGAGCCATATTCTGCTGTTGTTTTGTATAACATAAATGAAGGCTTGCTTAAAGCAAATACAGATATTTTGAGCAATTATGCAGCAGATGGCAACGGCCTTGTGGTCATTGGCGGGCAGGATTCATTTGATTACGGCAACTATGAAAATTCAATGTTTGAAACTATCCTTCCTGTTAAGGTGGGGCTTGCTGGCAGGGAAGAGGAAAGCGGAATGAATATAATAGTTATAATAGATGTTTCAGGAACAACATGCTCAGTTTTTGGCGCTGGAAGCACAAATACAAAGATAGATGTTGAAAAAGCAGTTGCAACACAGATTGTTGGAGGTTTAAGACCAGGAGACAAAATTGGTGTTATAAGCTTTGATTTTAATTCTCATTTAATATCGCCCCTTTCAGTAATAGATGAAAAACCTGACTTAAATTATACAATATCAACAATTAACTGCGGGGGTTATAATGCAGGAACACTTGTATCTGCTGGCTTGATAAGGGCAGAGCAGATGCTAAGGTCTGAAAAAGGAAGCAAGAATATTGTCCTTGTATCTGATGGAATAACACAATATCCGCAGAATGCTATTGCAAGGGCAAAATCAATGGTCTCCCAGGGAATAAAAACATATGCTGTGGGGGTTGGCTTTGACACTAACAGGCAGTTTATGCAGGATTTGGCATTAACTGGCCAGGGCATTTATTTTGAGCCAACAGAGGCACAAAGATTAAATATTATTTTCAGCAGGGAGCCTGAGGAAGATAAAGCTGATATGATGGGACTTTTAATCCTTGACTCAAATCATTTTATAACAAAAAACCTTGATTTAAGTGCAAAAGTGACTGGCTTTAACCAGGTTGTTCCAAAAAGCTCTGCAAGGATGCTTATAGCAACCCATAACACAAATCCCATAGTTACAGTATGGAGATTTGGTCTTGGAAGGGTTGCTGCATTAACAACAGATCCAGAAGTATGGGCAGGCCAGCTCTTAAACAAGGAAAATTCAAAAATTATTACAAGGACAGTCAACTGGGCAATTGGCAATCCAAGCAGGAACAATAAGTTTGACGTCAAACTTAAGGATTCAAGAGTTGGGGATTCTGCAGAAATAATTGTTATTTCAGAAACAAATCCTGTGCTTGAAGGGTTATCCTTTTCAAAGATAGATAAAAATGTTTATAAGGCAGGCTTTGTTCCGAAGACAACAGGATTTCATGATTTTTTTGGTGCAGTTATGGCTGTTAATTACAAAAGGGAATACGAGGACTTGGGAATAAACCCAGAGCTTATAGATATTGTGAGCATCACCAATGGAAGAATATTTAACAAAGATAATACAACTGAAATAATAAAATTCATTAAAGAAAACTCAAGGCGGAAAAAAATAGATAAAATAAGCTATAGCTGGATCTTTATCTTAACAGCATTATCTATATTTTTAATAGAGGCCTGTATCAGAAGAATTATGGAAAATAGGAAATCTATATAAATAAGAATTAATGATTTAGGTAATAGTATGGCATATATGAAAAGAAATGTGAATTTTGGTTTTTTTCTTTTATTAGTTGCAACCCTTATCTCTCTTGCTGGATTAAGCCTTTATTACCAGACAACGTTTAAGGATTTGTATGTGGATTACAAAGGGAGGATAGATGATTTAAAAAACATTTCATCAACCCTTGGAACTGAAAGGACAAAGCTTGAGCAGACAAGCCAGCAACTTATTATTAGGGAGGAAAGAGAAAAAGAGCTAAGCACGCAGTACACAGGGCTAAGAACTGAAAAGGAAAAATTAGAAGAGGAAAAAGCAAGTTTGCAAAAACAGCTAGCAGTAAAAACAAGCGAATTAACACAAAAAAGGGCAGAGCTGGCTACTGCACAGGCAGAACTTAGCATATCAAAAACAGACCTTGCTGCTGCTAAGGCAACAATATCAGGGCTTAGGGCTGATATAGCTAATTTAGATGAGAGTATAGCCAACCTGAATGCTCAGCTTGCTGCATGCACATGCCCATAAAAAATGAAAAAATTCAATAAAGTTTTAAAGGAAATAAATTTTACATTCAACAATATTGTATTATTTAACAGTTTTCTAAATGCATTTCTAATATTTTTGATTATTTACATCCCTTTATCTTTATTTAGTTTTTATCAGATATATGCATTAGTTCCTGCAGCAGTATATTTTGTAATTAAAACATATAAAGGCATTAGGAAAAAACATTTGATAAATATTGAAAAAAAATATCCTCTTCTTAATGAAAGGCTTAGAACAGCGAGAGATAACATAAAAATAGAAAATCCGGTTGTTGATGAGCTGAAATCCGATATTATGATGGATATGAAAAAGGTTGAAGTATCATCTTTTTTTAATCAGAAAACTATTTCTTACAAAATATTATTAAGCATAATCCTATGCTTTTTAATAGTATTTTCAGCACAGTTTGATTTATCCTTTAATTTCAAAAATGCAGCAAATACAGCTGTTGATTTTATATATGGCATTGGCGGCAATAACAGTGATGATGGAAAGCAGGGTCTTGAGAGAATAGCCAGCTCCGGAATAAGCGAGAGTGTATTTGGTGACGCACAAATTGCACAAATGGGCGGAGAAATGCTGGATATGGTGATTAAGCCAGCAGGGTATGAGATAAATCTTGATGACGTAAAAGAGCCTGAAAAAAGGGATTTTGAAGAGCTTTTTCCAGATGATGTATTTATAGAAACATCTGATGTTTATGAGGAAAAAATTCAGGAAGAGCAGCAGGAGCTTGTAAAAGCATATTTTTTAAAAATTGCAAAAGATTAAAGAGGTGTTAAAATGAAAATGTATAAGGAAACTTTTGATAGTTTATACAAAGAGATAGGGAAAATAGTTGTTGGGCAAAAAGATGTTGTTGAGCAGATTATGATCACAATATTATGCGATGCAAATGCCCTGCTTGAGGGATATCCAGGCCTGGCAAAAACCCTTGCTATCAAAACAATGGCCCAAATGATGGACCTTAAATTCAGCAGAATACAAAATACCCCTGATTTAATGCCATCTGACATAACAGGAACATATATTATTGAGGAGACATCTGGCAAGAGAAACTTCAAGTTCCAGCCAGGGCCAGTGTTTGCAAATATTGTGCTTGCAGATGAAATCAACAGGGCAACGCCAAAAACACAATCTGCCTTGCTTGAGGCGATGCAGGAAAAGCAGGTTACTGTTGGGAATACAACATTCAAGCTTGACAGGCCATTTTTCGTTTTGGCAACACAGAATCCTATTGAGCAGGAAGGAACATATCCTTTGCCAGAAGCCCAGGCAGACAGGTTTCTGCTAAAGATTAAGGTAGGGTATCCAACATATGATGAAGAAATTGAAATAGTAAATAAATATGCATTTGAACTTAAGGACCCTAAGTTAAGTGTATTGCTTGATAAGGCCCATCTTATTCATATGCATGAGTTAGTGAGGCAGATTCCAATAGCAAATGACCTTAAGCACAGAATTGTGAACATAGTTACTGAGACAAGAAAACATCCAAATTTAATAGAATACGGAGCATCACCAAGGGCGTCTATTGGCTTAGTCCTTGCATCAAAAGCAAGAGCACTTCTAAAGGGAAGGAACTATGTAAGCAAAGAGGATATTGACACAATGGCTTACCCAATATTAAGGCACAGGATAATATTAAACTTTGAGGCTGAAAGAAAAGGAATGTCAACAGACGATGCTATCAAAGAAATAATAAGCAAGGTAAAATGATAACAACAGAATTTTTATCCCAGCTCGACAGGTTTAACCTTGTTGTAAAGAAAAGGGTTACATCAAGCTATACAGGAGAAAGGCGCTCTGTTATGCATGGCAGGGGCATAACAATAAAAGACCACAGGATTTATGCTCCTGGAGATGATTTCAGAGCAATAGACTGGAGGATATTTGCAAGGACAGACGACCTTTACATAAAAAGATATGAAGAGGATAAAAGCCTTACAACCCATATAATAGTTGACCACAGTGCAAGCATGAACTTTGGCAAAGGCATTACAAAGTTTGACTATGCTGCTATGCTTGGTGTTGGGAGTGCATATTTGACAATGAAAGAGAATGAAAAATTCCAGTTCTCAACCTTTTCAGAGGAACTTGAAACCTTTAGGCCAAAAAGGGGCATGGGCCACCTTGCAAGCATGGTTGACCATTTAAATAACATAAAGCTGACTGGCGTTTCAAGATTTAAGGATGCAATGAGCAGATACAAAAAGATGATAGGCTCAAGAGCCCTTGTAGTTATTATATCTGATTTCTTGTTTGATATTGAAGACATAGAACAAGGGCTTATTATGCTTGGAGACCAGGATATGAAAATAATACAGGTTTTGGATCCTGTTGAAAGGGAGCTTGCATTTCAGGGGGACTTTAGGCTTAAGGACTCTGAAACAAAAAATATGCTAAGGACTTATATAAATCCAAGGCTTAGGGTTGGGTATAAGGAAAGGCTTGAAAATCATATATCAAATATAGCAAAGATATGCGATGAGCTTGGGCTTGATTTTCACATTGTAACAACAGACAAACCAATATTTGATGCCTTTTATGACATACTAAAATAGGATAATATTTAAAAACAAAAACTTTTTTCTTTAAAATATGAAGCTAATGTTTGTTGAAGCAAGATGCAAGAAGCCTGTTTTTATTGGAAAACATGTTTTAAAACTGCCTGAAAAAATAGGGTTAGTTACAACAGTTCAGTTCATTGGACAGGTTAAGGAAGTTAAGTCGCAATTAGAAAAAGAGGGCAAAAAAGTATTTTTTGGTAAAGGAAAACATACAGCTTATCAAGGCCAGGTTCTTGGATGTGATGTTGATACTGCTGTTTCTGTTGAAAAAAATGTTGATGCATTTCTTTACATTGGCTCTGGCCTGTTCCATCCAATTGCAATTTCATTAAAAACAAAAAAAGATGTTTTCACGTTTAATCCTTTGACTGAAAAGTTTGGCATGGTTGATAGAAAAGAGGCTGAAAAAATAAACAAAAAAAGAAAAGGAGCATTGATTAAATTTCTGAGCTCAAAAGAAATAGGGGTAGTTGTAACAACAAAGCCTGGCCAGGAGCAGTTAAAAAAGGCCCTTGAGCTAAAAAACAAATTCAAGGACAAGAACTTTTATTTCTTAATATTTAACACAATAGACTTTAACCAACTTGAGAACTTTCCATTTATTGAATGCTTTGTAAACACAGTCTGCCCAAGGATAGCTTTGGATGATTCTATAAAACTCACAAAACCAATAATCAACTTAGAAGATATTGCTCTTTATTAACAAGGCACACATTTATTTGTCATCAATTAATCTTCCTTCTTGCCAATATTCATAAAGTGGTCCGATAAACAAACCAGCTAAAAAATACCAGATTATATCATCTAAAGGTAGGCTAAAGATGATTATGTTAGGAATATTTTTAAAATACCAGAAGGCATAAATCCAACCCGGAGTTAAAAATTCTAAAACAGTATAAATCAAAGAAGCAACTATCACTAAAAGAACACCTGTTGCTAAAGAATCTATAATTAAATCCTTTCTTTTTATCCAAATTATTACAGTTGGGATTAACAAGGCAATGATAGTTGCGATTAGACTATTAAATTTCAGCAGATAAAAAGTTCCAAAAAACAAAACAGCTGAAATTGATAAGATAAAAAGAAAACCAAAATTACTTTTGACTTCTTTGGTTTTAGAAACCTTGCGAATTTTTAACTTCTTTTTGAAAATGTCCTCATAGATTACAGAAGCAATTCCTCCAATCATAAATCCAACAAAGAACGCTTCTAGTCCGATCGGAGTATTTGTCAAAGTTGAAGGATGCCACCAATCTTGAGTATAAAGAATATCTGCAAGGGGGCCAGCAAAAGCAAAAATTATAGACATAATCAACATTTCTTTTCTGATATCCTTTTTCCAAATAAAGAGGGCTAACCAAAAGACAAGAAAAACTAAGCCCATTAAAAGATACGTGTATTGATATCCCATTTTTTATAAAAAATTGAACCTACAAACTTATTTTCTCCTTTTGGCCAGTTTCTTAATTATATTCTTGATTTCTGTTATCTCTTTTAAGGTTTGCTTGGTTGAATCAACATTTATGCTTAGAAGAATAAACAAAATAAGAAGTATAAGCCATGTGAATATTGAGATAACCATTGGCCACCCCATAACATAGTCGGTTATATAAACTCTGTTAATAAGATTAAATCCAAGAATAACTGCTGCACATCCAACAACAAGCACCATCAGCTCGAAAGTGCTTATCTCAGCTCTTTTTTTTAACATAACTAAACCTCTTTTTATTATCTTATAAACTCTTTTCTTATAAACTTTTTGTTTTTCATTCCTTCATCTTCCCTTTTACTGTTTTCATTTAATTAACAAACACAAGCTTTTTAAATAATCCTAGTTT
>JAHIFA010000029.1 GCA_018901315.1 Nanobdellota archaeon
AAGATGAAGTGTTTTTTCTAATTTTATTATCTCCCCTTCAAGAGATGATTTTTCATTTCTTAATTTGATGATATTTTCTTCAACTTCTGACCTGCGGCGATGAAGAATATCAAAAACCTCCTGAAGCTCGTTTACTTTTTTCTCGCATTCTTGAAAATCTTTTGTGAAATCTTCCTGCTGGAAGCTTACTCTTGATTTTTTCCTGTAGCCGCCCTTCATTGAGCCGCTTGTTTCAATCAAATCGCCTTCAAGGGTAACCATCCTATAGCTTCCTATTCCTAAACGCCTGGCAACACTAATATTGTCAACAACAATTGTTTTTCCAAAGACATAAGAGAAAGCCTTTTTGAATTTGCTGTCAAACGAGACAAGCTCAATTGCTAAATTATGGACTCCATTTGAGGATAATGCTTTTTTCACCTCATTATCAGGTGTTGCCCCTTTTATCTTGTTCAATGGCAGGAAATTTGCAACCCCAAGCTTGTTATTTTTAAGGTATTTTATGCAGGTTTCAGCAACCTTGTCATCCTCAACTATTATGCTTTGTATTCTTGAGCCTGCTGCAACCTCTAAAGCCAGGGAGTATTTTGCAGACACATGGCCTAATCCAGCAACAGTACCATAAATTCCATTAATCTTGTTTTTTTGCTCAAGAATGCTTTTAACAGCAATGTTTGCTGATGCTTTTTCTGTTATTCCAATATTTTTTACTTTTAATTTTTCAAGCTCCCCTTTTGCTGATAGGAGATTATCCTTTGATTTTGCCAGTTGGGCTGCAAGTGATGAATCCTCATTTAAGAGCTTGTTAAGCTCAAGTGTTTTTTTCTTGAAATCATTTTTCTTTTCATTTAGGTTTTCCATATCCTCCCTGTTTTCTTTCTCAACATCAAGGACCTTTTGCATTGCAGCTTCAATATTTTGGATTTGATATTCAACCCTGTCCTTTTCCCTTAGAAGTTCCTGCTGTTTCTCCCTGAGAATTTGTATTTCTCTTTGCCCTTCCTCTTCCTGTTTTTCAACTTCTCCAATTTCTTTTTCAATATCATCCAGGTTGTCTACTTTATGTTTTTTCTTGAAATTCCTTATAGATTCCTCAAGCTTTAGAATATTATCATTTTTGCCTTTTTTTATTTTTTCCAGCTTTGATTTCTCTGATATCAGGCTATCAATCTTTTCATGAATCTCTGTAAGGTCTTTTTGCAGCTGGTCTTTCCTTGAGTCAATCTTTACAAGCTCATTCTCGCATGTGGCTAGTCTTGCTTTGTTTGTTTCAATATTAACCCTTAACTGTTCAACCTTTTTCTGCATATCAAGTTGCTCTTTCTCCCCCTTTTCTTCGATTTCTTTTGTTATCTTGTTTATCTCACTCTTTTTTTCAGCAGCTGTTTTCTTTAAGTTGCTTATTTTATCCTGAACATCTTTTATTTTATCATTGCATGATTTAATCTCTGATTCAAACTTTTTTTGCTCATTCTCTTTTTTTGTTATCTGGATATTAAGGTATGTTGCCTTATTCTGCTTTATGTTGTCATTCATCTTTTTGTACTTTAAAGCCTGGTCACGTTCTGACTTTAATTCCTTTAAGTATGTCTCCCTTTCTGCAAGTATTATGCCAGCTTCATTCAGCTTGCCCTCAACCTTATCAAGCTCATTAAGGGCTTTCTTTTTTTTGTCCTCATATATTGAAATTCCTGCTATCTCCTCAACCACTAATCTCCTCTGCTCAGGAGACATCTCAACAAACTTGTTTATATCCCCCTGCAAAATTATGTTATAGCCATCTGGATCAACTGCTGCAACAGACATCATATCAAGAACCTGCTGCCTTGTTCTTCTCTTGTCATTTATTTTGTATATGCTGGCTCCAGTTTGCTTTACAATTCTTGTAATTTTTATTTCAGAATCATCTGATGGAAATATTTTTCTGGAATTATCAAAATAAATGCTTACTTCTCCGCTTTTTGCAGGAACCCCTTTTTTACCGCCATTGTAAATAAGGTTTGCAGATTTCTCAGCCCTGAGACTTTTTGAGCTAGTTCTTCCAAGTACAAAACATATGGCATCCATAATATTTGACTTTCCAGAGCCATTTGGACCAAGAATACAGTTGAAATTATTGTTAAACAACAGCTCTGTTCTTTTTGCAAATGATTTAAACCCTTTTATTACAATCTTATTAATCCTTGTCATTAACTCACTCTTTTTTATAATTTTATAAAAATCTTAACTAAAAGTTTGAAATATTGTTTATTTAAATAGCTTTTGGTTAGTCTAAAAACATAAAACTTTTATACAGAATAGCTTTGAAATAAAGCATGGAGCTTTTAAAACAGGTTATTGATGAGTTAAGGCCAAAAAAAGATGTAGTTGATAAGTGCACTGCTGTTTTAAATAGCATAAACTCTGGAATCAAAAAAAAGAAAATCAGGGCAATGGCTGTTCTTGGCGGCTCTATAGCAAAAGGTACATTCTTAAAAAATGATTATGACTGCGATATATTTGTTAAGTTCAGTTTAGACTGCAAAAAAAAGGATATATCTGATTTGCTTGAGAAAGTGCTTAAGGATTTTCCAAAGGTTAACAGGATTCATGGATCAAGGGATTATTTTAACTTTAAATTAAATCGAATAAATTTTGAGATTATTCCTGTTTTGGATATAAAAAAAGCAGAGCAGGCAATGAACATAACAGACTGCTCACCATTGCATGTTAAATGGGTTAAGGATAATTTAAAGAAAAATTTAAGATTAACAGATGAGATAAGGCTGGCAAAGGCCTTTTGCAAAGCATTCAAGGTTTATGGAGCAGAGTCATATATGAGGGGATTTTCAGGTCATGTTCTTGACGTATTGGTAATTTATTACAAGGGTTTTATTCCTTTATTGAAGAATGCTGTAAAATGGAAGGAACAAGAGGTTATTGATTTTAACAATTACTATAATGGAAACGCTTTGGAAAGACTGAATAAGTCAAAACTAGGCCCTCTTGTTGTGATAGACCCTATCCAGCCCGAGAGAAATGCTGCTGCTGTTTTAAGCAAGGAAAATTTTCTTTTGTTTAAGAAATCTGCAACCAGTTTTTTGAAAAAACCATTAAAAAAGTTTTTTGAGAAAAAAGAGATTACTATTAAGGAGCTTAAAGATAAGTCAAAGCACAAAAAACTTGTTTTGCTTAATGTCAAGGCATTTGAGGGAAAAGAGGATGTTGTTGGCTCTAAACTTTTGAAGGCATTTAATTATATCAACAAAAATCTTGTTTTAAATGGCTTTACTGTTTATGATAAGGGCTGGAAATGGGACAAGAAAAAAAATTCATTGTTCTGGTTTATTTTAAAGCATGAAATCTTGCCTGAATCCTTAAAAAGGATTGGGCCTCCAATAAAAAACAAGGAAAATGTTAAGCAGTTTATGAAAAAGCACAGGAAAACATTTATCCAAGGCAAAAGAATCTGCGCAAATGTAAAAAGAGAATTTAGAAAGCCAGAAGAGCTGATTAAATTCCTGAAAAAAACCAAATACCTTAAGGAAAAAGCCAAAAAAATAGAAATATTTATATACTAGTTTCTTAATAAAATATATACTAATATACTAAAAAGTATAAAAATGAAAAAAGCACAGATTCAGGGCCAGGTATTTATCTATATTCTTACACTAATAATAACTGCAGGTATATTGCTTTATGGCTACAATGCAATAAAAGTCATTAATGAAAATGCAAATCAAGTTGAGCTTGTAAACTTTAAAGATGCCCTAAAACAAGATTTTGAAAAAATGAGTTCTGACTACGGTTCTTCAAAAACAGAGACTTATAATGTTCCATCAAAGATAAAGAAAATATGCTTTTATCAAACAGGAGAAGAGCCCTTATTTCGTGCAATGCCCCGGGATTTAAATCCTTTGATTATAGATTCTATAAAGGATGAAACAGGAAATAATGTATTTCTTGTTTTTAATGACGGTGGATTTGACCAAATGAATTTTGGCAGAATAGAAATTAGCAATGAGGACTACAACATGATTTGCATAGAGCCTAGCGGGAACAGGTTAAAGTTAAGGTTAGAGGGCCTAGGAGACGGCGTCTTGGTTGAGCGAGGTTAATTATTAAAAAATTAAAATATGGAGTGTACAAAAAATGGAAAACAGTTTTTTAGGTAAAGAAGGAAAATTAACTTTAAGTTTTATTGTGATATTATCAATATTTTTATTAGTTCTGATATCTTTGTCTCTAGAGGTTCCTGCTGCTTTGGATGAAGGAGAAGGTGACACTACTAATAGTCATAAAGAATGTGTAGACGAAAAATGTATATATGTGCCTGGCTCCGGACGTAATACTTGCACCGAGCATATTCAATGTGCTAGTCATAAAGAATGTGTAGATGGGAAGTGCAAAGAAGTGGCTGGTTCCGGACGCAATACTTGCAAGTATGATAGTCAATGTAGTCATAAAGAATGTGTAAATGGGGAGTGCAAAAGCGTAATTGGTCAAAGAAGTGATATGTGCCATTATCAAAGTGATTGCAAAGATGAAGAAAAATGTTCCTGTATGGCTTGTGTAGGTGGCTGTGATCCTGGCTGCAAAATGCAGACCTTTTATGGAGATGACTGCCCTTGTAGTGATGATTGCTCTGAATGTGGCGGTGAAGGTCCTGAAGAAGAATCTGAAGAAGAAGAGCAAATTCCTGTCAGTGAACCAACTGGTTGCCCTTCTAAATATCAATATGAATGTTATAGCCCTTATTTTTGCCCCCAAGGCCATCAGTGCATAAGTGGAGGAAAAACATATTGTGATATAAAATGTAAAAAAATCTGTAGTATGGAATATGCTGATGAAGAGATTAAAAATAAATATAAAATAATCTGGTGCAGAAAAGATACAACATGCCCTTGCCAAGAAAAAGTTGGTGGAGATTTTGGCTGTTTCAGCAGCGGAGAGTCTTGTTATGGAGCTATAAAGGGATGCATTCCATCTGAACCAACTCCTCCTGAGTTAGAACCACCTGAACCTGAATTATGTGTTAAAGAAGGTAAGAAAGGTTCTGTGTTTAATGCTGACCCTAATGATGATGTTTGTTGTGCAGGACTAGAAAAAGTACAAGATTCATATCCTATTGAAGAAGGTGTATATTATCCTATGAAAGATTTATACACTATTAAAAAAAGTTTATATTATCCTACAAAAGAATGCCTTGTTTATAAGAACAATTTTGTATGCACTAAGTGTGGAGACAGCAAGTGTGGTTTAGGAGAAAACTACTGTAATTGTCCAAAGGACTGTAAAGAATGGACAATATGCACAGACTCTGACGGAGGAAAAGATTATTATGTTAAGGGAGAAATAACAGGGGAGCTTATGTCAGGAGAAGGTTCGCCTTCTGTAGATATGTGTATTGATTGGGGTAATGATGGTAATGATAACATAGTAAGAGAATTATTTTGCAATGATCAAGGAAAAGGTGAGCCTACACTTTATGAATGTCCATAT
>JAHIFA010000030.1 GCA_018901315.1 Nanobdellota archaeon
AATATCAGGACCGGTTTATAGAGGCCCAAAGGCTGGCTAGAGAAGAAAATAAAGGGCTTTGGGGTGATGCCTGTAATGCTACAACCACTACAGCCGCGCCAACTACCCAAGCCCAGCCGGTCCAATCAACTCAACCTGCAGTGCAAAATTCCGGAACCTATACCTGTAACTGTTCTAAAAGTTGCACCCAAATATCTTCTTGTGACGAGGCTTATTACCAGCTAAACACTTGCGGTTGTTCTGCTAGAGACGGTGACCAGGACGGAGTGCCTTGTGAAAGTCTTTGTTCTGGCGGAGCCACAACCCCAACACAAACAACCCAAACCCAACCTGTCCAACCAGCCCCGCCGACCACCCAAACATCCGGAGCCTATACCTGTAATTGCTCTAAAACCTGTCCGCAAATGTCATCGTGTGCTGAAGCTCAATATCAATTGAATACCTGTGGCTGTAAAGCCAGAGATGCAGATAAGGACGGGATCGCCTGTGATAGCGATTGCCAGTAAAAAATTGAATATGGACGCTTCTTTTAATGAACTTAAACTTATTACCGATCAAGTTTATTCGGGTAATCCTCCTACTCACTTTCATCAGAAAACTTTGGATATACTTGCTAATCATGGAATTAAACTTAGACAGAAGGATGGATCAAATCCTAAAGTAACAATTTCTTACCCCATCAATTTACCAGGGAGCATGGTTGTTGGCCTTAGATATACCAAGAAAAACGGAACAAAAACGGAGGACCATTTTTTATTCCAACATGGGCAAATAATAGAAAGATGTTATGGTAAAAGATTAGAAAAATTACTTCCGGAATACAAAGGAACTCATAAATTATAAAGATAATTAATTATGATAACAACTTATTCGCCGGAATTAGACAATATAGATATCTTCTTTAGTCCAGCTAAGGCTTTGGAAAGAATGATTGGACTTTATGAAAGAGATGGTGTTGAACAAGGATTAAAGGCTGATGTTTTCAAACCTGTTAGGGAAGCATGGGCTGCTGCCGTTTTTCTCTTAGGTTATTCTCAAATTGCAAAACATCAGTATTGGCTCAGAGAAAATCCAACTAAGAATGAAGCTCCAGATATTTTTGCAATCTCAATAAGAGAACCACAACCTGACGAAAGAGGAGTTTGTCGGGAAATTATGGAAATTGAAGTTTGCGAATATGACGATCATGCAAAAAACAACATCGCCGATCACATCAAAGAAAAACTGTGCCGAAAGGCCTATAATCCTTTTACATTCCTCCTTTGTTATATTCACACCAAAGGTCAAACAAGACTAATTGACGTTATTAATGGTTTGAGAGACATCAAAACAACGGTAAGAGAAATTTGGTTACTTCTTCACCTAGACGCCGAACCGGACGGAAATTTTATAATCGCCCGCGTTTATTTAAGGGATGCAAATTTAGAAAAAACAAATTGTCAATATAAGGGAAATTATATTGAATTAGCTCAAATTCCACAAATAGAAATGATAAAACCTTCTAAGGGATTAGATCGTAAGGTAAGGTTCTCTAACTTAGGGGTAGCTCGTGTTCCATTACCAGCAAAAAAATAAACTCGCTTTACTAAAATTAGTCTGTACTAGTTTTTCTCTTAGATTTCTCATATTCTCTCAGCCAAAATCTTTCAAAGGCTTTATTTGTAATTTTATAAAATTGTTCAAATGGAAGACCAATTAACCAATCCTTGTATGGAAGTCCATTTTTATATGTAGTAAATCTAAAGTATTTTCTCCCATCAATATATTTCTGATCAGGATATGGAATATATTCTGCATTATGAACGAAATAATTTCTTATTGAATAAATTACCTCTTTAAGTCTTTTACTAAGTTTGTAGTTTATTCTTTTTTCGTCGTCTTTTTCAAATTCTTTTGGGTCTTGTACTGATACTGGGGTCAACATTAGGCCGTCTTTAATTTTTTTTCTTTTGTAGGTTTGAAGATAAAGTACCCCAGAAATAAATAATTTTTTCTCTAAAAAAGTCAAGTTTTTTGTGTAAAAATTAACCACTGATCTAATAGATCCAAAATTATCAAGATATTCTTCCACAGTCTCATCTATTAATGAAAATGCTTTTTCTCCGGTAGCGCATAATTTAATAGCACTTCTAAATTTTTGAGATTTGAGAATACTTTCTAAAGAAGTCCACTGACCATTAGATCTTTCAACAGCAGAAAGAAGCATTACTAGCTTTGAGCCATAATTTTCTTGAAACTTAGAGGAGTATAAAAATGTTTGACTTGCAAAAAAATCAATAACTCGTGATGATAGGGTAATAGTAAAATCTTTAAGATCTATTTTAGAAAAAAGACCAGGGTTCATTTTAATTACGTTAAATTCTTTGTGGCTTTTGGGATATTTGGCGTGAGGGATGTACATAGGCATTTGTTAATTATATGACCATGTAGGTGTAAGATAAAGGAATGGATGCACCTTTTGGCATTAACTTTTTAAGAAAAGCAGAGCTTTATAACTTAGCTGTCACACTTGATAAATCGTATTTAGAAAGTAAGAAGAATAAAAAATCTAGGCATGCCTCATTATGGCCAATTGAAAAGGCAATTTTGAAATGGACTTATTATGGCCATAAACATTTAGGCTCACCAATTAAAACAGATCATCTTTCACAAGGGAGCATACACAATAAACTTGCAGAATTTGGAATGTTTAACAAAAATGGAAAATTAAAAAAAGATTTTATAGTTTTAGGTACAAACCTCGGGAAACATAAACCACTTGAAAACATAGTGATTAGAGGCTTTGGAGCATATTTTTCTAAATCTACTGGACATAATGCAATAGTGATAAATAAAGAGGGATTACTGTTTGGCGAAACGCTTAGCGAAATGGAAGAAAATAATTGGCTAACTTTATCCAATTATTGGGTTTATGGGAAAATAATGGATCATCCTGGTGCATTTGCTCTTTTGATAGTTACGGCGGTGAGTTTAATAATACTTGCTGAAACTTTCATTGAAAAAATAATAAAATACTTTTGAGTAATTGGGATTATTGGTATAATTATTTTATAAATCAAATGTCATTATTAAACAGTTTTATTTTTCAACTATTCGGGAGGAAGCCTGTTTTTAAGTGTTCTGTGTGTGGAAAAACCGGGAAAATGTTTGTTGAGAGTGACGTGGTCGGTAATGGACAGTTTAAGGCTGTGGGTAAAGCTAAAAGCGGTCATATAATTTTAGAATGTATTGATTGTAAGAGGAGATTTTACTTTGATCCGATTTTTGGAGGAGAGACTCTATTTAAGAGCGGGGCAATGGGCGATTTACTAGATTTTGTTGCGAAAGAAGAGCTAAAGGAAGAACTAAAAGATCAAAGTGGATCATCATAAAAATGAAAAGAAAAAATTTAACAGTGTGGGTTATAGTGGCATTATTGTTTGTTTGGTTTTATTGGTTTCAATTAAGGCCAACTTTTATAAGAAAGTCTTGTTACTCTCAAGCAACTAACCAACAAGGTTTTCAGGAGTATTTATATATTGATTGTTTGTTGAAAGCAGGGTTTCACCCTAATCAGATTGTGGCAAGATAACAGTTCCGCATTTCCTCTATTGCTGGGAGCATTTGAGATGAGAATATGATGTTTTTATTGTTGTATCAATCTTTTTTATTGTGATAATTAAGATTGCTGTAGTAGAAATGCTGTATAATGTTGCAAATGGCAATTTTTAAACGGATAAAAAGAAAAAAAATCA
>JAHIFA010000031.1 GCA_018901315.1 Nanobdellota archaeon
ACCTCTTACTTTAGTATGAGGATGAGCATTTCTGGCATCCTAAAAATCCATTGTCAAAAGAAAACTCCGTCAAACCAGCATCTTTAGATGCTGGTAGGAGTTTTCTATGGATTTTTATGATATAAAATGATAAGTTATATAAATAAATAATATCCTAGACAATTAAAAAGAGGTTGGTTTATGGATTACTATCATTATCCTGTAAATAAGGTATTAGATGAATTTAAAACATCTTCTAAAGGCCTCTCGCAGCAAGAGGCAGAGCAAAGGCTTGAAAAATACGGCCTTAATGAGATTAAAGAAGAGAAAAAAATAAGCCCATAGAGGATTAAATGTTAATAAATAACTTAATAATATTTTTAATAGCATGCATTGTTCTTGTAATAAGCGGTAGCTTATTGGTTAAGACACTTACAAAGATAGCTTCTTTTCTTAGGTTAAGCGAGTTTGTTGTTGGCTTTATAATAATGGCATTTGCGACATCCATCCCAGAATTATTTGTGGGTATAACTTCTGCAATAGCCAAGAATCCTGCATTAGCCCTTGGAAATGTAATTGGCGCAAACATAATAAATTTAACATTAGTGATTGGCATTGCAATACTTCTTGGAAGGGGAATAAAGATTGAAAGCAAGAAAACAAAGACAGATTCACTTTATATGGTTTTTATTGCTGCACTGCCAATGGTTTTAATGATAATTGGCGGCTCTTTATCAAGGATTGATGGGATTATTTTATTGGCTGCATTTGCACTTTATGCAAGGAGAATCTTACAGCAAAGAAAATTATTTAAAAAAGAGGTTGAGAATGGCATTAAAAGAAAGGAGATTATTTTAACAACTATTTTGTTTGTCTTTAGCCTTGCCTTATTGTTTTTAAGTGCAAAATTTGTTGTAGAATATGCAACATTGCTGTCTGTTGATTTAGCACTGCCTCCAATAATTGTAGGATTATTTATTATATCATTAGGAACAACACTGCCAGAGCTTACATTCGGAAGCAGGGCAGTTCTGGCAGGGCATTCAGAGATGGCTTTAGGCAATTCAATTGGCTCTGTGATTGTTAACTCAACACTTGTCTTAGGAATAACCTCTATTATTTACCCAATTACTGCTAACATATTACTATTTTCTGTAAGTGCAATATTCATGGTGGTTATTGCATTTTTGTTTGCAACATTTGTTGAGAGCGGCAACAAGCTGTATATAAAGGAAGGAATATCCCTGATTCTGCTTTACATATTCTTTGTTATTATTGAGTTCTACATAAATACAATTTAATTACTATTTTAAAAGAGTGATTATGAAAAGATTTATATAATTCAGGTTTCTCTAAAAAAACAAATGTCAGTTATAAATTTATCAGCAAAATCAAAACCCCTGGAAGAGCTGTTAAAAACATCTGGAAATATAATTAAAATAGGCATAGACCTTGATGGATGCGCTGTTGACACAAATCCAATGATTTTATATCAGGCAAATGAGATGTATTATTTTGATAATAACAAGAAATATTCAAAATATGATAAAAAAATAAGGGAAGGGCTTGGAAGGCCTCTTCGGGTTGATGACATAATCAGGTTTAGGTATGATGAATGCACACCATTAAGCAAAGAGGAAGTTGATGAAATTTTTAAGGTATTTGCAGAGGAAAAAAAATTCTTAAGTCTAAATCCAATGCCTTATGCAGTTGATATTATAAATCGCTTGCAGGAATTTTATGATGAGTATTTCATGACAGCAAGGCCTGGGAATGTAGAGGAACAGACTATTGGATGGTTTGAAAACAGTGGAATAAGAAATTATGAGAATAAACTAACATTTAACGGCAACAAGTTGGAGATAGCAAAAACTGACAACATTTCAAAATTTATTGAGGACAGGGCCGAAACAGCATTGGAATTAGCTGAAAACAATATTAATGTGCTGCTATTAAATTATCCCTGGAACAATGACCCAAAACAGGAATTAATCCAAAAAATTAACAAACATCCAAAAATTGAAAGAATCTATAATTCTCCGATGGCTTACTGGCCTAATATAGAAGAGAAGCTGATTAAATAATTCTTTTTGGTTAGTTAGCTGTAATCAACAAATAAACCTTTATCAGTTTTAAAACGGGTTTTTATTTTTACTTTATTAACTAATTTTTCAAGGTCAAAAGGAGTAACATCAAGGCCACTTTCATTTAAATGCTTTATAGCAGCATCCAGGGCCTGCTCGTATGTTTTATATTCACTAGCAAAAATATGTACATCTTTTGAATAAGGGAAAAATTCTAGGACTGCCCATTCTGGTTCAACACCATGGATTAAAATATAATTATTAAATTCACCAAATGGAAAGTTTTTGTTTTTTAATATTGATAGATAACAGCTTAGATTTTCAATAGTTTCATCTCCTCTTGGTGTTACTTTAAGAGAATACACTGTTTTAGGTTTATTTTCATCTCCCATTGGTGTTTCTTTAGATTTGTTGTAGTTTGTTATCATACTTTTTTATGTAACTTAGCTTCTATTTAAATCTTTTGTTTTTATCTATTTTAGAGTAGTGACGTTACTTTCTGCCTTTAAATTTGCATTATTAATCAATGGTTTCAAAAAATTGGATAATTTTCATCAATATTTAAATAAGATTAGTTATTCTTGAATTGTATGGAAAAAAGAATCATTTATTCTTAATATGGTCTTTGAAGTCAGAAGCTAAAGCATTAAACTTGCCGTCTATGTTTTTAACCCTTTCTTTTAAGGTTGATAAATCACTGCTAAAAGCCATAATCTTAAACAAAATACCTGAAATAAGAGTAATCAAAATGCTGAATTCTGTTGGGCTTCCTCCAATGAGTTTCCAAAATATAAATATAACACCAAGGATTATTAAAATCCATGCAATCAAATTAGCCAGGTTATTTACTTTCATGCGAAACCCCTTCCCGAAACCATTAAATATATAATTACCAAAATTAGTATAATCCCAACAGTCCAATACAATACTTTTTCTATGTCCATTTTATTTTAATTATTTAATAATTTATTGAAAATTACTGTTTAGTATAAAGGTTGTAACTGTTGTTTATAAACCTTTATGAAATTTTTCCATAAAATTTTCGATTTTCACCAATATTTAAATATCTCTAATATTTCTGTTTTGTTATGAAACCTTATGAAAAGCAGTATTTCAATGAGATTATTGGGATTTTAAAGAAAAAAAAGTTTTCAAAGCAGGAAATCTCTAATTTGAAAACAAAGCTTTGCAGGAAATATAAAATAGACATTCCTACAGACATAAAAATATTATTAAGTGCAGATGTAAAAGACCGCAAACTATTGAAGCATCTGATAACAAAGCCCACAAGGACTATTTCTGGTGTTGCTGTTTGCGCCATTATGACAAAGCCAATAAAATGCCCTCATGGAAAATGCACTATATGCCCTGGAGGGCCCAAATCTTTTTTTGGGAACATGCCGCAAAGCTATACAGGCAAAGAGCCAGCAACTAGAAGGGCATTAAGAAATGATTTTGATCCATATCTGCAGGTTATGAATAGGCTTGAGCAGTATATAATGACAGGCCATGTTCCAGACAAAGTTGAGCTTATTATAATGGGCGGGACATTTCCAAGCTTTACAAAACTTTATCAGGATTATTTTATTAAATATGCATTAAAAGCAATGAATGATTTTTCAAGAATGTTTTTTAGAAATGGGGAAATTGATTTATTTAAGTTTAAAACATTCTTTGAAATGCCTGGAAATTTCCAGGATGATGCGCGTGTTAAGAGAATAAAAAATAAACTTTTGATATTCAAAAACAAACCAAAAACAACACTTGAAAAAGAGCAAAAGAAAAACGAATCCTCAAAAATAAGGTGCGTTGGCCTTACAATTGAGACAAGGCCTGACTTTGCAAAGCCCGAGCATGCTAACCAGATGTTAAGGCTTGGGGCAACAAGAGTTGAACTAGGTGTTCAGACTGCTTATGATAATGTTCTTGAAAAAATAGAGCGGGGGCATACTGTAAAAGATTCAATTGATGCAACCATTGCCTTAAAAGATGCTGGATTTAAGATAAACTATCACATGATGATTGGCCTGCCCGGCTCAGGCAGGAAAAAAGATATTAATTCTTTTAAAAAAATATTTTCAGACCAAAGATTTAAGCCAGACATGCTTAAAATATATCCGTGCATGGTTCTAAAGGGAACAAAACTTTATGAGTTATGGAAAGATAAAAAATATACTCCTACAACCACAGAGGAAGCAGTTGAAATAATAACTGAGATAAAGAGATTTGTTCCGCCGTATGTAAGAATCATGAGGGTCCAGAGGGATATTCCAACATATTTGACAGAAGCAGGAGTTGACAAAACTAATTTAAGGCAGTATATTGAAAAAGAATTAAAAGAAAAGGGAATAAAATGCAATTGCATACGCTGTAGGGAAATTGGCCACAAGCTGAAAAAAGAAAAAATAAATTTAAAAAATATAAAGCTAAAAATCCTTGAATATGATGCAAGCAATGGAAAAGAGTTTTTCATAAGCTATGAGGATGTAAAAAATAATGCATTGATTGGCTTTTGCAGGCTGAGATTTCCATCACAAAGCTTAAGAAAGGAAATAACAGGCAAATCAGCACTTATAAGGGAGCTTCATGTCTTTGGCTCTGCGATTGCACTCGGAAAGAAAGGAAATATACAACACGCTGGCTATGGAAAGAAACTATTAAAAAAGGCAGAAGATATATCAAGGAAAAATAAAAAAAATAAAATTGTTGTAATCTCAGGCATTGGTGTAAGAAATTATTATCGCAAGCTTGAATATAAAAAACATGGGCCTTACATGGTCAAATATCTAAAATGACAAGAATACCTGGAACTGAAAATATTGAAATAAAGGAAAAGTTTGAAGAGAGATACAGGGCCCTTTTGGGAAATGATTACAAAAAATTCATAGAAGCATCCCTTTCATTCATGAGAAAAAGCATAAGAGTCAATACCTTAAAAATAACAGTTGATGAGCTTAAGAAAAGACTAGAGAAGGAATGGAAACTTACTCAAATTCCATGGTGCAAGCAGGGCTTTTTCATAGAGCATAAAAAAGGATTAAGAAGGGATATTGGAAACCTTATTGAGCACAGCTTAGGTTATTTTTATGTTCAGGAAGCAGCTTCAATGATTCCAGCTGTTGTTTTAAATCCAAAGCCAGATGATACTGTCCTTGATATGTGCTCTGCTCCTGGCTCAAAAACAACTCAGCTTGCTGCGATTATGCAAAACAAAGGCGTTTTAATTTCAAATGATTCTGATTACAAGAGAATGGCTCCACTGAGCTTTAATATTCAGAGAACAGGAGCAACAAATACATTGGTTACATTAATGGAAGGCAGATTCTTTAAAATGCCTTTTGACAAAATATTATTAGATGCTCCCTGCTCTGGAACAGGAACAATAAGAAAGAGCTTAAAGACATTGAAGATGTGGAATCCAAATATGGTTAAAAGAATTGCAGGAACACAGAGGCAGTTGATAGATGTTGCATTTAACTGTTTAAAGCCAAATGGAATAATTACTTACTCAACCTGCACTTTGGAGCCAGAGGAGAATGAAGCAATAATTAATTTCCTGTTAAACAAATATGAAAATGCAAAGCTTGAGAAAATTAATTTAAATATAAAGCACGGCCCAGCAGTAAAAGAGTTCAATGGCCAGCAATACAGCAAAGAAATTGAAAAATGCTTAAGGATTTGGCCCCAGGACAATGATACGTGCGGTTTCTTTGTTGCAAAGATTATAAAGATAGAATGAAACAAAAACCTTATATAATTTAAAATTCTGTTTCAGATTATGTTTTATAATCAAACTAAAAAATTAATGATTGAACACAAAAAAATAGTGAATGGAGCTTATAATGAACTTGGTCCATCAGAACTTGAGGTAATGATATCTAAAAATACTAAAGAAGATGCTTTTGATTACATTATTGCCCGTGAATTCTCTCGTGATGAATTTATGAAGCAGCACTATTTAAGCAAGATGAGAAAAGTTCT
>JAHIFA010000032.1 GCA_018901315.1 Nanobdellota archaeon
GGTTTTACATATCTTATTGCTATTATTGTGATGTTGGTATATGCAAAAGAAAGCAAGATCGCTCTTTTTGGCGCTTTGTTGCTTTGGAATCCTTTTGTGCTGTTTCCAGTTTACACACTAAGCTATAGGCTTGGTGATTTCATATTGTCAGGTTTTCCTGCGATATATCTGCTGTATGGGATTGAGCAGTTTAGGTATACAACTTTAAGGTTTTTAGTAGGAAATTTTATTATAGCAGTGCTTTTTTCTGTAATCAGTTACTTTATTCTAAGGAGATTAGTAAGCTACAGCAGAAAAACAAACATTTAAAAGCAGCTTCTAATAAACGGCCGGGATGGAAAACAAAGAAGAAAAAATAAAAAAGAGCCTTAAGTATTCAATAATTGACGGAGCATTCTGTTCAATGATGATTGGGTTCGGAGAATCATTTTTCTCAGCTTTTGCAGTCTTTCTAAAGGCAACTAACCTGCAGCTGGGCTTACTCGGCTCACTTCCGCAAACCCTTGGCTCGCTGTTCCAGATGTTCACAAACAGGCTGATAAAGCTGTTTAAGTCAAGAAAGAAACTGGTTTACATAAGTGCCTTGCTTCAGGCATTGATGTATATACCTGTTGCGCTTGTATTCTTTTTTGGAACATTCAGAGTGATGCATCTTATAATTTTTTTATGCTTTTATTGGGTCTTTGGAACAATATCAAACCCTGCGTGGAACAGCTGGATTGGCGATCTTGTAAATGAAAAAGAAAGGGGCAGTTATTTTGGCAGGAGAAACAGGGTTATGGGGTTTTTGTCATTTGCTTCGCTTCTTGCTGCAGGGTATATCCTTCAGAGATTCTCATCAAGCGCATCAATGGAATACCTTGGTTTTGCTGTAATATTCTCGCTTGCAATGTTTTCAAGGATATTCTCATTTATTTATCTTATGAAAGCTTATGAGCCAGAATACACAATAGCCCCTGAATCCCACTTCAGCTTTATTGATTTTATTAAGCAGGCAAGATTCACAAATTATGGTTTGTTTGTAATTTATCTTTGTTTCATTAATTTTGGGGTTTATGTTTCTGCAGCATTCTTCACCCCTTATATGCTTTATGAACTGAAACTTAGTTATGGCATATTTACAATAATAACTGCTGCAGCAATGATAATGAAGTTTGTTATGATGCCTGTCTGGGGAAACCTCTCAGACAAGTACGGAACAAAGAAAGTGCTTACCTTGGCAGGATTTCTCATGCCTGTTGTTCCTGTCCTCTGGATTTTTTCTGCAAATATATGGTATTTGATATTGATTCAGCTATACGCCGGCTTTATATGGGCTGGTTTTGATATGGCCTCATTTAATTTCATATTTGACTCAACCAGTCAAAAAAAAAGGGCAACTTGCGTTGCATATTATAATGTCCTTAATGGAATAGCCATACTTTTAGGTGCCATTATTGGAGGGTTTATAGTAAGATATAATAATCTATTCTGGTCAAAATATTTTCTGGTGTTTATAATAAGTTTTATAGTGAGGTATATTGCATCATTGGTATTTATACCAAAGATTAGGGAAGTAAGGGTTGTTGAGGAAATATCCAACAGGAAACTTCTTCTGAAGGCATTTACTACAATGCCAACCACTGGACTCGTCTATAATATTATCACACTAAGGAAGAAAAAGAAGGGAATTAAGATAAAAAAAGATTAAATCTTATTTTTTAAACCACTCAAACAAAATTCTTAACTAACTAATCAAATCTTTTCAACACTACTAGAAGCTTTGAATACTTAAAATTTTAGTTAAGATATTCATGATTTCTTATTTTCTCAAGCTCCTTAATTTTTTTTGGATTTATGGAAAAGAGTTAAATTTTATTGAAGAGCAGGCAGGAAATTAATTGCTTGTAAAACGAAGATTTAAAAGTAACTTTATACAACTCGCGACAAATGGAAGAAAAAGAAGAAAAAATAAAAAAGAGCCTTAAGTATTCAATCTTTGACGGGGCATTCTATTGGATGATGGTTGGCTTTGGCGAGTCATTCATTGCAGCATTTGCTGTTTTCCTCAAGGCAACAAATATCCAGCTTGGATTGCTGAGTTCCCTGCCAAAAGCATTTGGCTCATTATCACAACTTTTCTCAAACTGGCTTATCGGAATTTTCAAAACAAGGAAAAGAATTGTCTGCATAAGTTCATTCCTTCAGGGATTTATGTACATACCCATTGCGCTTGTTTTTTTCTTTGGTGAGCTTAGCATACCTATTTTGATAATTTTTGTCTGTCTTTACTGGGTTTTTGGAGTCATAGGAAATCCTGCATGGAGCAGCTGGATGGGTGACCTTGTAAGCGATGAAAACAGGGGAGATTATTTTGGAAACAGAAACAAAATCGGAAACCTTGTATCGTTTGTGTCACTTCTTTTGGCAGGCTATATACTCCAAAAGTTTTCAACAGGAACTTTTATGGAATATACAGGATTCTGCATAATCTTCTCGCTTGCATTCGTTTCAAGGATAATCTCATTTTTTTATCTAACAAGGCAATATGAGCCTGAATATGAGTTTGCGCCAAATGCAAATTTCAGCTTTATGCAATTTGTTAAGCAGGCAAGGTTCAGAAATTACGGGCTTTTTGTTTTTTATCTCAGCTTGATGAATTTTGGTGTTTACATATCAGCACCTTTTTTCACTCCTTATATGCTTTATGACCTAAAACTTAATTATACCACATTTACAATAATAACTGCAGTCGCACTGATCACAAAATTCGCGATGATGCCTGTATGGGGAAAGTTGTCTGACAAATACGGAACAAAAAAAGTTCTTGTACTGGCAGGATTCCTAATGCCTGCAACACCTATTTTATGGATTTTTTCAACAAATATCTACTATCTTATGTTTGCACAGGTTTTTGCCGGCTTTTCATGGGCAGGATTTGATATAGCATCATTTAATTTTATTTTTGACACCACAAAACGGGAAAAGAGGGCAACCTGTGTTGCTTACTACAATGTGCTCACCGGATTTGCAATATTTGTTGGAGCAATACTTGGCGGATTAATTGTAAAATACAATTCATTTTTCTGGTCAAAATATTACATTGTTTTCATAATAAGCTTTGTTATGAGGTATGCTGCCTCATTTATATTCCTGCCAAAACTCAGAGAAGTGAGGATTGTTGAGGAAATATCAAGCCGCAAACTGCTCATGAAAGCGCTCACAACAAGGCCTTCAAGCGGCCTAGTCTCAAACATAATGAATTTTAGGAGAAACAACAATGGAAATGTTAAAAGCCCTCGTTTTATGTTTAAGCTTCCGATGCGCAAGAAAAAACCATAAAAATTTATTATAATCAATTAAGAGAAAAGTGTGAATCAATTTTTTCTGAGCCACTCAATCTCATCCTTGTCAAGATTAAACTCTTGTGCAATCTTGCCTGAGAGCTCTTTGTTTTTTTTAAATATTAAAGATAAGTACGGCAGTGTATCCTGCAATGCCCTTCTTGAAGAGATATGTGTTTTCTCTGCAATCTTTGATGCAATGCTTTTTCTTTTCTGATACTTCATTTTTGCTTTCCACAGCTTAAGGATTCTTGTTGTTGGTTTGTAAGAGGTAAAGCCCTTGTATTTTTCGTCCTTTGCAACTGCAACCCCTGCTGATATCATTGCATTTACATAAACAAGAAATCTCCAGTGCTGCCATCTTCTTATTCTGCCTCTGAAAACATCTGCTTTTGACAAATAGTCATAAGCCCTGGCTAGATCCTCTGGCTTTTGGTATTCGTCTGGCAGGTTTTGGTCTATCCATAAAAACTGCTTGTTAATATCCTCTTCAACATTCTCAAATGCCTTTATTGCAATGTTTATGTCTGTTGTCTTGAAAACTTTCATTAATGCGCTAAGCATGTTTTCTGTCCTGTTCCTGTCAGAGAGCTCATTTAAATCCTCGTTTTTAAGCTCTTTTTTTTCATGCGTTAATGTCTGCAAATCATTTATTGCTGACCTTAAATCTCCTGCAGCATGCCTTGCCAATGATTTTAATGCATCTTCATCAAATTTTATTTTTTCTTTTGTGCATATGTTTTTTAAAACAGAGAAAACAGACAGGTAGTTAAGTGTATGGAATTGAATAAGCTCTGATTTCTTTCTTAGTGCATTAAGTTTTTGCCCATAAGGATTAGTTGCAGTCATAATAACAGGAAATATGCTTCTGTCAATTAGTTTTGCAAGTGCAGATATTCCACCCCTGTCATTTTTTCCTGAAAGCCCGTCAATCTCATCAACAAGGATTATTTTATTGCTTGAAAAAAGGCTTCTCTGCATTATTGCAGGTCCAAGTGTTGATTCTATGCTGTTCTTGTTCCTGAAGTCAGATGCATTAAGCTCAAAAACCTCATAATTCAAATCATTTGCAAGGGCATAAGCAGAGCATGTTTTTCCAACTCCTGACTGGCCGTATATAATTGCTGCCTTTTTTTTCTGATTTTTGAAATTAAGAATAAAGTTTTTTAGTTCTAAGAGTGCCTTGTCATGGCCTTTAAGTTCACTTGTATTTTTTGGCTGGTATTTCTTTGTCCATGGAGTCATGATTAATAACAATTCCTAGAAGTTTATTAAGGTTTCGGTTGAATGTTTTTAGAATATCTTTCAATTCAAAAGAAAAATATTTCTTAAACACAAAAACCCTGCGAAAAAAACTGGCAAACTCTTATTAAAAATAATTCTTCATAATAACTTATGGATTTAAACAAATATAGAAGAGATTTAAGAGTTCAAAGAAAGGAGGTTCTTCTGAATAAGATATTTCAAAGCAAAAGAGACAAAAATCCTTTAGAGGTTATAATAGAAACAGAAAACAACAGAAAAGTAAAGGAAAACGTGGCAAAAGAGATTGGAAGAATAGGCAAGATAACCCACCAGTTCAAAGTTATACCATACATAAGCATTATCTGCACAGGGGAGGATGCAGAGCAGATAGCCAATAAAATCTATAGAAAAAATATTAACAGAATATTTGAAAAAAGTTTTAGGTACACCCTTAATACAATGAAGTCAATTGATTTGTCAAACAAATTCTCAATTATTCCAATAAAAAAGGATTCAAGGACTTATTTCAGGCCAAAAGAAAACTTATGGAACCTTGAGAACATAGGCGCTTACAAGGCACATGAATCATCAACAGGCAAGGGAGTAAAGATAGCAATAATAGACACAGGAATTGATTATAGTCATAATGAAGTGAGCAGGAATTTTACAAAAAAGAAAGGATATAATTTTATTAAGGATAATGATGATCCTTTTGATGACTATGGCCACGGAACGCATGTAGCGGGAATAGCAGCTGGAAAAAACTGCGGAGTTGCACCTGATGCAACCTTGTATGCAGTAAAAGTGCTTGATTCAAATGGAAGTGGCTCAGATGCAACAGTTGCAGCAGGAATAGAATGGGCCCTGCTTAACAATGTAGATGTTGCAAGCATGAGCCTCGGGGGGCCAACAGCCTCAAGGGCGCTTGAAGATATGTGCAGAATTGCCTCGCAAAAAGACCTCCTGCTTGTTGCAGCTGCAGGAAATGATGGATATGGCCCAGAGTACCCTGCTGCTTTTGGTGATTATGTAATTGCAGTTGCAGCTGTTGACAGGTATAATAATCATGCCAGCTTCAGCAATATATGGGAAACAAATGATATCTCTGCTCCCGGTGTTGGGATTTATTCCTCTTACCCTGGCGGGGAATATAGGATATGGGACGGAACATCAATGGCAACACCACATATTTCAGGGGCTTTAGGACTGCTGATATCCAAGACAAAAAAGCCAAACCTTGCTGAAGAAGTAATGTATAAAACAGCTAAAAGGCTTGAATCAAGTGAGCCATATGACAACAGCTGGGTATTTGGTGCAGGGCTTGTAAGGGCAGACAATATGCTAAAAAATGCAAGTTACAAGGGGAAAATTAATGATATCCTTAGAAGAAAAAATAAAAATTATAATAATATATTAAAAGATGCAGGAAAAATAGCCTGGAAAATAATCTGGTGAAAATGGAAAAAAATCATGAAAAGGATATTGGAAGAATTACTGAAAATCTTTATAATATAAAAATTAAGCCAGAATATGCAAAAGATGATTGCATAAGGAAAAAACTTGAAGAAATGGGATTAAAGATAAATATAGAAATTAAATCAACACAAACATATAATGTTGAGATTCCTTTTCCTAAAGGAATAAAAGAATCAGAAAAAGGAAATTACCTTGAAATAAAATTAAATGAATTAAAGCCTTATGTGGTATATGTTGAAAAATCAATAGAAATGAAAGCATTAGATAATTATAAAACATCATATTATGGTTCTAATCCAGTTTAACTATATTTTCAATCTCTTCATTAATTCTTTTCTCAAAGTCAGCAACATGCTCTCCTTCTTGTTTTTCCTTGCTTAATATTGCCATTAGCTGCTTTGTCAGTGTTTCTTCCTCTTCAGTACTAAGAGCATCAACTTTTATTTGTCCTATGCTCTCTTTTATCAATGAATCTTCAACATCTTCAACAGAGCTTATATTTGCCTTAACTTTATCTAATTCTTTTGCTGTTAGTTTAGCTGTATTTTTCATTACAAAATAAACACCATTGTCATAAAGCTTGCTGAAAATTTCCTTTATGTTTATATCAGATGGTTTTCCTGAATCCAAACAGCCAAATAATCTTATTGTTACAATTGTGTTTATAAATTCCCTTCCTTTTATTTTGTCTTCAAGCTCTGCTCTTATCTGCTCAGGGCTTTTGTTGTTGCAGTCAATGTTTAATGAAAAAACATTATAGATAATGATTGGCTCATGTTTAAGCTTAATTCCATTATCTGTTTTTTCAACAATATAAAAGCCTCCGTTCTCAAGCTTTTCAAGCTCGCTAAAGCTGTTTGGAAACAATGGCCCGGGATATGCTATAAGCCCGTAACCTGGCTCTTTTTTGCTGAATACATGATGAACATGCCCACCGGCATAATAATCAAAATTTTTTGGCAGCAGAGATAATGCCTGCGATTCCATTAAATTAAGCTCTTCTGGCTTGAATTCAGTAAGTGCTGTATGAAACATAAATATCTTAAAGCCCTTTTCCTCTTCAAGGCCCCTCCTGACAAGCGAGCCATACTGCCTTTTGTCAAGCATTCCCTTTCTTCCATAAATGCCTGTTATTTTTGCCCCTGTTTTTTTGTCAATGGTAAATTCAAGGTTTAGTTTTTCATCAATTATTTTCCCTTTCATGACATTTATTAAGAGGCCTGCATTTTCCAAAACATCAATTATTGTTTTTCCGCTTGGAGAAAAATCATGAGAGCCAGGTATTACATAAGAGGGGATATTGTTGTCTTTTAATTCCTTGAGTTTTGTAACAACTACCTTTAAAGCATCAATGCCTGGCAGGGCTGTGTTGAATAAGTCTCCGGCTATTAATACAAAATCAACCTGCTTTTCAATGCAGATGTTTACTGCTTTTAGAAAGGCCTTTGTGCTTGCATCCCTTAGTTTTGGGTCCCTCCAAGAGCCAATGTGGCAATCGGCCATATGCGCGAATTTCATATTAAAAAGAAGGAAGACTTAATATAAAAAGTTATAGTTTCCAGCTTTTACCAAAAACCCAAAATGGCCATTTAAACAAAAAAAAGTGTGTTTAATAGGGTTTTTAGTTTCGATTCAAGGCGTCAAAAATCTACTAGTCATTTGCTTAAGATATATGAACTAAGTACATCTTTAATTTTGATTATATGTTCCTTTTTCCCTGTAACATACTTAAATTTTTTTCCGTCATTTGTAAAAAAAGTAACTGAACGGTCAAAAAAATTTTTTATCTTAACCTCTTTAAGTTGGTTAAGAGGAATTTCAAAATTATTTTTATCAAATTCAAGAATTTCTTGGGGATTCATCATATCTATTATTTCTTCCCCTTTCTTTTTTATATATTTTCTACCGAAAAGAAAATTCCAAGAGGATATATCTTCACCACCTACATATTTTCCTTGTCCATGTAGGGGTATAACCGCAAAAATTATTCTTTTATTTGTGATTATTATTGAATTTTCAGGATTTTTAGTTTCACCCAGACCAAATAAAACATCAGAATTCCATACCCTACCTGTAAATTGTTTAGTAACCCCAAAGAGGGTTGTCAATATTCTTTCA
>JAHIFA010000033.1 GCA_018901315.1 Nanobdellota archaeon
AAGGATATATGCTCTGCATGGATTGAGCCAGTGCTTGAATCATTAAAAATTCTTAAAAATAAAAATATATGGCTTGAGATAACCAACCTTGTAATACCAACACTTAATGATAATCTTAAAGAAATAGAGAAGATGTGCCTTTGGATTAAGGAAAACCTTGGAACAGATATTCCATTGCATTTCACAGCATTTTATCCCTGCTATAAACTACTAAACCTTCCACAAACAAGCTCAAAAATACTAAAAAAATCAAGAGATATTGCATTAAAGGTTGGAATAAAACATTCCTATGTTGGAAATGTTTTTGCAGCAGAGGAAAACAATACATACTGCCCAAAATGTGGCAAGCTTTTAATAGAAAGGTCTGGCTTTGGTATTATAAAAAATAATATAAAAAACAGCAAATGCAATTGCGGAGAAAAAATAGTAGGGGTTTTTAAATGAACACAAAATATAATCCAAATTTTGCAGAAAATTCCATTGATGCAGTTGTGCTTGCAGGAAAAAGTGAGCTTACTGTTCAAGATAATCTAAATATTACATATCCTTATTTTCCGATATACAACTCATATATTCCTTCTTTATACCACATAGAAAATATGAATCCTCCTAAACCAATAGATAAAGCAGGAATTGATTACAAGGCAATTATTAAGATAGATGGAAAGCCAATGGTTAATTATGTTATGGAAGCATTGGCTGAATCAGGCTATATCAACAATATTTATGTTGTAGGAGAAGAAGACCAGCTGAATAAAGCAGATATTCCAAGAGGAAAAGAAAAAATAAAATTTGTAGATGATCAGGGCAGCTTTGTTGATAACCTTATTGAAGGTGGCAATAAAACAAAATCAAAGAAGATTCTTTATTCAACCTCTGATATTCCTTTAATTACAAGCAAGGATATTGATAATTTTATTGAGGAATGTTCCTATAGAAGGGATGGCCATTTCTACCTTGCTTATTACCTAAAAGAAGACTATGAAAAAAACTTTTCAGGAGTCAAGAGCGGCAAGTTTTATCAACTAGATGATAAATTTGTTAAGAATGGATATATCTTTATGCTTGACAGGGATTTTTTGGATGATATAAATAAAAATAAAGCTATGAGAAATACTATAGCCTTTCTTTATAGTGGAAGAAAAAAAGGACTGTGGCCTTATCTTAAACTCATTCATAGATACCTTTCATTTGCTTCATTGAGCCTTTTAATTAAATATAAGCGTAGAACACTCACAATAGATGAAGCAGAGAAAATTCTTTCTGGGATAATAAAACACAATATTGTTGCAATAAAGAGCTCTTCTCAAGTTGGGATAGACGTAGATAGTTATGAAGAACTGCAAAACATTGAGAAAATTATAAAAAAACAATAAATCTTACATTAAATCTGAAAATATTTTTTGATAATCAAAAATCATTCGCTTTTTCTTTGATTATTTTTATAAATCTCATTTGAATTAGTTGATTTATGAAGAAGATACTATTTTTAGTTATGTTGGTTTGTGTTTTTGATTCTCTCTTGGTTTCAGCAGCAGATGAAAATAATAGCTGCAATGGATTAAGAATAGAGGTTAGCTTAGATGATGCCTTATTTTTAGGAAAAACATACACTGGCCTTTTCAGGATAGACAACCTTGACCATGTTTCTGGCATAACAGACTACATAAATTTAACAGTTGTTTATAATATTTCTGGCCCTGATTTTTTTAAGCAGGATGTTTTTGAGCTAGCTAACCTAAACAGCTACAAAACAGCAGGAACAGGGGATTTCAAGCCAGACAAAGAGGGAAATTATACAATATGTGGCCAAATTATTAATTCAACTGTTGATGACATTAACAAAGAGGATGATATTAGCTGCAGGAATATATCTGTGATAAACACATTAAACATTCCCTGCAATATCTCATTAAATATTGGAACATGGAAAAACCTTTATTTTGATGAGCCAACTGTTTTCTATCTCAACCTTAATAATGAAACCTTTACTTTCATAATAGAATACTGGGTTGAGGATTTATTTGGCAATGTTGTAAAAAATCCAATAAACACAACAAACACAAACAAAAAAAGCTTTTCTCCAAAGCTGGATGAGCCAGACAGGGCCTTTATAATAAAAGCTAGCCTTGCTTTTATTGCATGCAATGACTCAAACAAAGATGACAACTATGCTGAAAGGCTTTTTGTTGTTAAGGGAGAGGAGCCAGCAAAGGAATCAAAAATTGAAATATCTGAGCTTTACTTAAATAAAGACAATGCAATTGAGTTTGGGGAAGCCTTAAAAGCTAAAATTAGTATCTACAAGGGAGATTCAACAAAAAATGTAGTAAGTGTCTGGGCTGAGAACCAAAAGGCAAATAAAATAAGCACTGAAACATCAAAAATTACAATAACAAAAAAATTTTCTGAAAACATAATAACTGTTCCTATCCAGCTAAAGCTGAACTGCGACAGCAAGCTGGATGAGGGCAGGCATTTTCTTGTTGTTGAAGGCCTTGGCATTAAAACAAAAAAAGAGTTTCTGGTTAAGGGCAATTTAAATTCCCTTTGTCCAAAAGAGACAAAACCTTCTACTGAAACAGCATCAGAAACAAAATCGAATTCAAAATTTTCCTACAAAATCATCTCCTTCCCCTTAACAGTTGAAAATAACAATGAGTTTAAAACACAAATCTTGATTACAGCAAAAGATGAAACAAGGCTGAATATATGGAGCTATGTTTACCGCGGAAGCAAGTGCTACTCTGGTGAAAGAGAGGACAACATACAGCAGGTTTTAATCCAAAGCAATGAAAACAAGACAATTGAGCTTGAAAATACTATTATTGATGCAGAGCCAGGAGACTACAAGCTGAAAGTTAAGCTGCTTCTGGAAGGCCAGAAAACAGAAAAGGAAATTACAGAAAACATAGAGGTTATTGAATCAATTGAAGCAAAGGATGAGAAAAATGAGAAAGATATCTCAAAATTGGAATTAAATGAAACAATTGAAAAAACAACAGCAGAATATAGTTGTGATCCACTAAACCTTATCGGCAATGAAATACCTCTTGGAACAGTTTACATGTCAACCTCAGAAAAGGCCAGCAACCTTGCAAAGTATATCTTTTTGGGCCTGTCTGTTCTATTAAATGTTTTGTTAATATGGAGAAGGTGAAT
>JAHIFA010000005.1 GCA_018901315.1 Nanobdellota archaeon
ACGTGTCTATGGACACAGTCTACACCAGATCTCATGAAATCTGCACCAAAGCTGGTTAAAGAAGGTCTCAATCCAAAAAACTTACTTTCTCCTTCACTATTTTTTGACTGGGGGTTAAATCATATTGAGGATCAGATGAAGAAAACTGTAGCAAAGATGGGTTATAGCACAAAAAATGTTAGGGCTGCACTTCAAGAGGGATTAGTAAACAAAAAAAGGTTTGATAAGAAAATTGAGGAAAAAACAAAAGAAGTCTTTGATTCTATTCAAGAGAAATGTAAAAAAAACGAACCTGCCTTTTTGGTTATGGCAAGACCATACACAGCTTATGATGCAAATGTTAATAATGATATTGTAAATAAGATTTTAGATGCTGGTTATCTTGCAATACCTCTTGAACTTGCTCCAATAGGAACAATAGATATTTCTAAACAAATGCCAAAGATGTACTGGATACAGGGTCAAAAGAAGCTGGCTGCAATAGAATTATTAAATAAAAACAGGAACCTGTTTGGAATTGATATAACCTATTTTGCCTGCGGTCCTGATACCCAAATAAACCAGCAAATGATATGCAGGGCACAAAAGCCATTTTTAACAGTTGAAATGGATGAGCATACTGGAGATGCTGGAATTGATACTAGGTTACAGGCATTCTTTAACACAGTTAAATCTTACTTAGAGATAGGAGCAAAGCAGACCAGCAAGGTTTTTAGTGTCAAACTAAAGGGTCTTGATAAGATTAAAGGCAAAAAGATTCTTGTTTTGCCTCCAATGACAGAACATAATTGTGCACTATCTGCTGTTTTTAATGCCTATGGAATTCAGTCAAGGGTTTTAGATGTAAGCCCTGATGAAACCATGGAAAAAGCGAGAAGCTGTACATATGGCTTAGTATGCACACCCTATCTGCATACTACAGAGGCTATGCTTAATTTTATGCAAAAACCGGAGTTTAACCAAAAAAAGTTTGCCTTTTTTCAGGCAACAACTGACTGTGGTCCATGCAGACTAGGCCAGTATGCAAGCCTAGAATCTCTTTTATTCCAGAAAAAGGGAATAGATGTTGATATAATAACAGGTGGTGAACTAAGAAGTGAATTCAATCTTGGCATGCCATTATTAATCAAGGCTTGGTCTGGTATGACTGCAGTTGACCAGCTTGAAAAAATGAGAATGCACACAAGACCATATGAGGTTAATAAAGGAACCTCAGATAAGATTCATGAGAAATATGTGAAAGAGCTTCTTGATTATTTAGCAGATCCAAAAACTAATCTTGGAAAGATTAAAACTTATTTAAGTATTGGGAATGCAGTTTTTTCTAATTTATTTAATAGAAAATTATCTAATATTGAGGAAATCCTAAGAAAAGCCCAAGATGAATTTTCCCAAGTCAAAAGAACTAATGAAGAAAAACCAAAAATAGGAATAGTTGGCGAGTTCTTTGTAAGACTTCATGAGCCAGCTAACCAAAACATTATAAAAAAGCTTGAGGAAAAGGGAGCAGAAACCTGGTTAGCCCCAGCAACAGAATACCTTACTTATTCTTATTACCTTAGTTCTGTTCTTGCAAGAGAAAAATTCAGCTTAAACAGAAAAAAAGAGGATTTAAGGGAATGGCTCTTGAAATCAATATTATACAGAGTTATGATTGGTTATGAGCACAATTTGTTTAAGGCAACCCTACCATATATGCAAGGCTTTGATGATATACCTGCAAAAGAGATAGTTTCAAATGGTGAGAAATATATTAGACACTATATTGGCGGAGAGGCCATAGTAAGCATGGGAAAGGCAGTAGATTATGTAAAAAGGGATTTGGATGGTATTATTAGTGTTATTCCATTTAACTGCATGCCAGGACTGACTGTAGCTGGTTTTATCCCTAGATTCAGAAAAAATAATAATAACATTCCTTTTATATCTATAGAATATGATGGTTTTCAGGATAGTACAAGAGAAATGAGAATAGACACCTTTTTTGCACAGGTAAAAGAAAGGTATGAGAATAAAAAATATACAAAATCTCATTAAAAACAAAAGATATATAAATTAAATAAGAGGAGTTAAACATATGGTTTTAGAGACAATAATCAACCCAATAAATGCTGAAAGAAAGCCATGGGAAATGTTTTTTATAGGCATTGTTTATTCCTCAGTTGCTATTTTGTTAAGCTTTTGGATATTTCATGAGTATACAAGCCTGGTTATGGTTTTTCTGACCACAATGGCATGTGTTCCTCTTCTTTACAACACAATAAAACTAGAGGAAAAAAAAGACATAGTAATTAATGAAGAACGCACTTTATTGCAGGAGCATAGCAAGGTAATTTCATTTCTTTTATTTCTTTTTTTAGGGTTTGCACTGTCTTTTGCTGCATGGTATGTATTCCTTCCGGCAGATTTAGCACAAAATGCATTTTCTGTTCAGACACAGACAATAACAAACATTAACACTGGTGCAACAGGCATGGCATTTCAAAGCTTAGGCATACTCACAAAAATATTTTTCAATAATATTAAAGTTTTAATTTTTTGTATTTTGTTTGCCTTTATCTATGGTGCAGGGGCAATATTTATCCTGACATGGAATGCATCTGTTATTGGTGCTGCAATTGGAAATTTTGTCAGAATAGGAATAAGCGCAGAAGCCAGCATGTTAGGATTAATGGGCACAGCAAAATACTTTCATATTTTCTCTCTTGGCTTATTGAGGTATGCTATCCATGGCATTCCGGAAATAGCTGCCTACTTTATTGGAGGCCTTGCAGGCTCAATAATCTCAATAGCTGTTATCAGGCATGATTTAGGAACAAAAAAATATGAGAAAATACTTCTTGATTCATCAGACCTTGTGATAATTGCAATAGTTGTTCTCTTCCTAGCAGCCCTTCTTGAGGTTTATGTAACTCCTTTGTTATTCTAATATCTTTATCTTGCCCGGTCTTATCTCAAACATTTCCCCTTCCATTAGGAATTTTTTAATTATTTCATCTGCTTCTTTTATTCCTGTTTTCTTAATGATATCACCAATATCAACACCCTGGCCTGAATCAAGCTCTTTTACTGTTTCATAAACTATTTGAGAATTGTTTATGATATCCTTTGTTTGTTTTTTAGGCTCAACATCTTCAATAATTACTTTTCTTTCTTTTACTGGCAATTCTGCTGTTTTCAAATCCTCTATCTCAAGCTCTATTTTTCTTACATTAATCCATTTATTATTATTGATTTTTTTTATGATTTCAGGCACAATATACTTTTCAGAGCCATACTCGCGAGGCCTGCCAATAACAATTATTACATCTCCTATCTCTGTATTGTTTATTGCTTCGCTCTTTTCAAAAGCCCTTAATGATATGCTTCCAGTACCATCATCAATTATAAGTGATTGATAATCCTGCCCATCATTGCCTTTAGAAATAATTGTTCCTATTAAATTTATTCTTGAAATATGCTTGCCCTGTTTTGTTATTATGTAATTTGGTGTCCAGCCCTCTTCTTTTACATATCCCCCATTAATTAAGTCAGCTATTCTTGCCTTGTATGCTATTTGTCTTTTTTGCGGTTCTGGCATTTTACAGTTTGCTTATGAAATTCCTTTTTGGCTCAAATATATCCCCTGAGCGTTTAAGCCTTTCTATAATCTCTTCAACCTCGCTTTCATCAATACCCTTTTCAGAGGCACTTCTGAGAATATTATCTAATGGAATTGTCTTGCCAAGGCTAGCTTCAAGCTCAGTTATTATTTCCCTGACCTGGACTATCCTGCTTCTCTGGCTTGCGGGTATTCCAGTAGAGATCCTGTCAATATCAATCTGGCCTGTCTCATAATCAAAACCAACCTGCATAAGGCAATATTTTAATATTCTTATAGCGCGCTTTGCATCAGATTTTGTAACCTTTTTTGAAAACCTCACCCTGGCAGAGCCCTCGGCAAGCCTTACCAAGGCTTCCAACTGCCTTGCTGATATGGGTATTGGCTTTATTAGTTCTTCATCTGTTCCCATATTCCTAAGGTCAACATAAAACTTTTTGATTTCCTCTATTGCGCCGTCTGTTAGTTTTGGAAAAATATTCTGCTTTGCATAGGCAACATATTTTTTAAGCAATGGGCTAGGAATCTCCGGCTCTTTAATGTCTGTGTTTTGCTGAAGATCAAGAACATGGCTTGCAATCTTTTCATCAATCTCCCTGTTTGGAAGGTCTCTTACAGGGAAAATCAAATCAAACCTGTTTATTAG
>JAHIFA010000006.1 GCA_018901315.1 Nanobdellota archaeon
CTTCATTAATATTGACCATTTTTAACCTAATGTATTAAAATAATAGATAGACTATATACCTTTTGGTTTTTTATAATTTAAAATTGGTTTCAAGTTTTCTCGCTCCCCCTCATTTTTTAGTTTAGTTATAGTTAGGAACTCCCCACGTTGTTTCGTATAGTTTAGTTATCGTTTAGAAATGTCCCCCTATCAGTCGTTTAGCCACTAAAAATTATTGAACTTAACACCTATTAAACAGGGTTATTTTTCGGCTTTGGGGCCGAATAATCCGAAAAAAAGCAGTAAAACTTTATAAATTAGCAATAACTTGACCTACTTACAATGAAAGAGGCCTTAAACAATTCTAACTGGAAAGAATTATTGCTAAATGAACTTAAGCTTAAAGGTTATTCTAAAAAGACAGTAAGCGCTTACCTGTTCCATGTAAACAAATTTATTGAATCAGGACTTAATCCAAGGGAATTTCTGCTGAATCTTATCAATAATGGAAAAAGCAAAGAAAGCGTGAGGGTTGCTGGTTTTGCAATCAAGTTTTATCTGTCAATCAAGGCAAGGCAAAACAAAGAAATAAACCAAATCATTGAAAAAACACCCAACCTTAAAAGAGATAAAAAACTGCCTGTAATCCTTTCAAAGAAGGAGATTGAAAATATGATTATCTCAACCAAAAACTTCAATCATAGGACAATGATAATGCTAATATACAGTTCCGGGATGAGGGCAAGTGAAATAATCAATTTAAGATGGCCTGATATTGATTTTAACAGGAATATAATTCACATAAAGCTTGCAAAAGGAAACAAGGACAGGATTGTAATGCTTTCTCCAAAACTAAAGAAAAACCTAAAAACATTGGATATTGAGAAAAAAGGCAATGTTTTTAAAACAAACAGAAACAAAAAATATTCATTAAGGACGATAGAGATTATTGTCAAAAAAGCAGCTGAAAAAGCAGGAATAAAAAAACATATAACCCCTCACAGCCTGAGGCACAGCTTTGCAACACACCTTCTTGAGCATGGCATTGACATAAGGTACATACAAAAATTGCTTGGCCATTCAGACATTAAAACTACTATGATATACACCAATGTCTCAAAAAGAGATATATCAAAAATCAAAAGCCCAATTGACTTCTAAAACCAAAAAATATATAAATAACCTATGAATTTCTATTCATATGAAATATTATTCATATAATAACTTTTTCATGAACTTTGCAAACAAGACAAAGCTGAATATAATATTGGCCCTGGAAAACGGGCCATTAAGCGTAAATGAAATCACAGAAAGTATTAAGGGTGAACAAAGCAAAATCTCCCATAGTTTAGGAAAACTGCTTCAGTGCCATATCCTTAATGTTAAGCAAAAGGGAAAACAAAGGATTTATTCTTTAAACAGTGAGACAGTGGTTCCAATCCTTAAGATAGTCAAGAAGCATGTTAAAAAAAACTGCTTAATATGCAAAATAAAAAAATAAAATTATTATTAGGGTTAAAATGAAAAGAGTATATTTAGATAATGGCGCAACAACAATGCTTGACCCAAAAGTAATAGAAGCAATGCTGCCTTATTTTACTGCTAAGTATGGAAATGCATCATCAACACATGCATTTGGAGAGGAGGCCAAGGAGGCATTGGAAAGGTCAAGGTCAATTATTGCAAAATCAATAAAAGCAAAACCAGATGAAATAATCTTTACATCTGGCGGAACAGAATCAAACAATTTTGCTTTAAAGAGCATAGCATTCACAAATAAAGAAAAAGGCAACCACATAATTGTCTCAAAAACAGAGCACAAATGCATTATGAATGCCTGCAAGTGGCTTGAAAAGCATGGCTTTAACATAACATACCTTGATATTGATAAAGAGGGATTTGTAAAACCAGATGATCTCAAAAAAGCAATTATTGATAAAACAATCCTTGTTTCAATAATTCATGGCAATAATGAAACAGGCACAATAAATGACTTAAAAAAATTAGGCCAGGTCTGCAAAAAACACAATGTTTACTTTCATACAGATGCCTGCCAGAGCTATACAAAGACAGAACTAAATGTAAAAAAGCAGGATATTGATTTAATAACCTTAAATGCCCACAAAATCCATGGCCCAAAAGGCATTGGGGTATTATACATAAGAAAAGGTGTAAACATAAAATCATGGCAGCACGGTGGTGACCATGAATTTGGAATGAGAGCAGGGACTGAAAACATCCATGGGGCTGTCGGCTTTGCAGAGGCAGTAAAAATTGCCATGGATAAAAAGCATATTGCTTATATGGCCAAGCTTAGGGATAGGTTAATCAAAGGGGTTTTAGAAATACCAAAAGTAAGGCTTAACGGGCCAACTGGAAATAAAAGGCTTTGCAACAATGCAAACTTTTCATTTAAAGCTGTTGAAGGAGAGGCAATTGGCGGCTATCTAAACAACAAAGGGATTGCATCATCAACAGGCTCTGCATGCTCTGCTAAAACACTTGAGCCAAGCTATGTCTTGATGGCCCTTGGTTTAAATCCTGAGCAGGCAAACAGCAGCTTAAGATTAACATTAAGCAGGTTCACAACACAGGAAGAAATAGATTATACATTAAAAGTGCTGCCTGAAGTAGTAAAAAGCCTGAGAAAAATCTCACCTTTTTGGAAGGAATGAAAATGTATTATTCAGAAAAAACATTAAAGCGCTTCAAAAACCCGGA
>JAHIFA010000034.1 GCA_018901315.1 Nanobdellota archaeon
AAAACAGCTATAGATAATCAAGCTAATAACACAGAATATATGATTCAGAAAGGGGATACTCTTTGGGGGATTATGGATAAAGAAACTGGAAATCCAGGGTTATGGGAATTAGTTTATGTAGCTAATGAAAGTCCAGCAACTACCCAAAATCAAAAAAATAGGCAACAGGAGGTTAGGGAGTTTGGAAAAAAATATAATATAGAATCACTAAAAAATGCTGGAACTAATGGCTCTCTAAAACCATATGAACTAAAAGACCAGTATAAAATCAAGGACAAAACCAAAATTGAATTGAGCAAAACCCTTTCTGATGATATATCAAAATTAAACCCTCAACTCCAAACAGAATTCAATAAAATTTTCTATAGATCATAGGTATTAAAAATGAGCAATGAACTAGAGAGCATAATTAAAAGGCTAAAAATAAAGAGAAATTCAAAACAAGTTAATAATAACCTTCTTAATAGAATTAAAAAAAAGGAATATGTGATTAATTCCAAGAAAATCCAAAATATTCACCAAAAATTACCTCTCATTGAAAAAATCAAAAAAGAGTATAAAAAAGTTTCATCTGCTCCATATTTTAATCTTAATAACATTAGTGAGGGATACAATGTTTTATTAGCTGATAAAAGCATTGAAAATCCCTTTATATTAAATTCTGAACTTGTAAAAATAATTAAAGATTATACTGCTGATATAAAGAATGATGAGGAAAAAGCCAAAAGAATATTTAGTTGGATACATCAAAATATAGATTATGATAACTTAAGGAATGACAATAAATATCAAAACTCAAAGGAAACTTTGGAGCGTAAACTAGGGATTTGCGGAGAGATGGCTTTCCTATATATAACAATGGCGCGGGCAGCAGGGCTAAAGTCAAAGTATGTAAGCGTTAAGGTTGATTGTGATAGCAAGAAAGTTAATCATGGATGTGCAGTGGTTTATATTCAAAATAATCCTATTCTTGTTGATATTGCTTATAATAAGTTTGATATTCATCATAAGAAATATAATATCTTAAATGATAATGAAATCACTGAAAATTTTATTTACTGGAGAAATGAAAAATCATAAAGGTGAATTAAGATCAAAAAAGAAGATGAAAATCAATTTAATCCAGAGAAAATATTGGAAGAAAGAATTAAATCCATAGCAGATACTATAAAACCTGATTTTGAAAGGATTTCTGATGTAGTTGAGGATGATATAATATTAAATTATTTTCTAGATAACTTAAAAAAAGAAGTAACTCAAGGAAACTTCCATTTTGCAGACTTAAAAAATGTTATTTTATCTGATTACTACCTTAGATTTAATAAAAAAAACAAGAAAGAAATTATCCAATTGTTGAATAAACAAGATTCAAATGCCTTAATTGATTATTGTACACTAGGCTTAATTGGAAAAGAAAAACCTAGATATAATAAAAAACCAAAAGTATTTGATCCACTTTTAAGGTATTGTAATGATATGAATATTGAAATTTTTTCTAGAGGTTATATGGGCTTATTAAATCATAATGAACCAAAAAGCTTAATAAACCAATCTCACAATATAAATGATTTAAAAGCAATAATTTTTATGGATGTTCTCATGCCAGTTCTTGATAAATCTCATTCAAATCAAATAATCAATTCTGAACTAAATCCTGAACAAAAAGCACTTGGATTTGCAAAGGAGTACCAGATTTGCAAAGACATAAAAAAAATTAAAGGAATATTTCTTAATCAGTATCAAATCTCAGAAGAAGAGATTTGTCTTTTAAGTGATATAAAGAAGAATATATCAACTAATTTACAATCGCCTGTTTATGCTGAAAATAAAGAAGTTTTTGATGGGTATAAATCATGTCTAAAGGATTTGAATGATTTGTTTAACAAAAAAGCAGCGAAAGGCATGGAAATAATAAGAAAAAATATGTTTGATTTGGAGAAAAAATACAATCTAAATGATAATAATAAGAAAGAATATTTTGCTCATTTAATAAGAAAGAAAAAATTTGAATCTCTTCAAAAAGAGTTATTAGGATATCGCAATCAGTTCAATAAAATTAAGGATATAATTCAAACATAAGATGGAATCAGAACTTGAAAATCTGCTAAAAGATACTGAATCAAAATTCAATGAGTTAGACAGAAAAATAAGCAATAAGATGAATGATGAGCAGCTAAAAATAGATTCTCTCAAGAAAAAAATTAAACAAGCAATTGTTGGTTTATTAATAATTACAGCTATTGGTTATGGTTCTGTTGAAGCTTATAAAGTTAAGAGGAAGCAGAACATCTTATTTGAAAGTTCAAGATATTACCAGGTAATGGAAAGTGAGACATTGGAAACAATAGCAGAAAAAGTCTGTAATAATAACTACAATCTTAATAAAATAATTGAATTCAACAAAAAGTTTGATGAGAATTTTGATTCAATAGCTGAAAAGGGAGAGATAATACACTTCCCAAAAAAATACATTAAAAATAGCGGAGAATTAATTAATTTTATTAATGAAAAAACTCAATTAAGCAAAAAGATTCGACAAAACAAAAATCTTGTGGAAACAACATTCAATGGGGATATCACAAAACAAGGAATAGATAATGCTTATGGTATAATTGACGAACTTGATTACAACTCAGAAAAACTTAAAATCCTCAAGCAAGACAATTATTTCAATAATGATGCTATATTGCTTCTTAATCAAATATATAACTTTAAAGATTACATAAACAACAAAATAAATTCTGAAATAGGAAAAATAGACACTAAATTTAAACTAATAAATAATATTTTTTATAATGGTAACTGGGAAAAACCAGGAACCATTGAAAAGCTTGAAGATTTAATATTAAAAAACAACAATCTAAGGTATTTGTATGGCTGCTTTGGAAACACAAAGATGCTTTCAGAACTGGATAAGATTGAAGAGCAAATAGACAAGAAAAAACAGGATTACTTTGTATTACTAGATAACGTGAGGGATAATATCAATAAAGAGGGGTACAAAGTTGAGAGTTTGCAAAGGCAACTTGATCCATTGCTCAGGCTTGGGCTTCAGAACAAAGAGCTATCATTAATTAACCAACTTAAGGAAAAAATATTAGGAATAAAAGATCATGGTGAGTGGAAAAACGAAAAAAGGATTGAAGATCAACTTGATGAATACAGTGCTAAGATAAATAAATTAAATTTTGAGGTAAATAATAAGTTCAATTATGCAATCGGGATGATTAACGAAGAGCTCAGCAAATATGAAAAAGAGATTAAAGATGCAGAAGAGCTCAACAGGCTGAAAGGAGCTGATGTAAGGCTTAAATACATTATAAAAAATCCATTGGCAATGATAAAATACAGGTATGAATTATTAGGTTATAGTAACGGGATAACAAGGACAAACAAGCTTATCAATAAAATAAATTCTTTTATTAAAAACTAGAAAATTATCAAATATACAAAAACCTTTATAAATAACCTATTTTTTACCCTATTACATGAACAAGAATCCAAAACATATAGGAATTATCTTAGACGGAAACAGGCGCTTTGCAAAAAGGCTTATGCTAGAGCCATGGAAAGGGCATGAATTAGGTTTTGAAAAACTCAAAAAACTGTTTAAATGGTGCAAGGAATTAGACATTAAGGAAATTACCCTTTATTGTTTTTCTATGCAGAATTTTAACAGGCCCAAAAAAGAATTTGACTATCTCATGAGTCTCTTTGAAAAGGGATTTAATGAACTATCAACAAACCAAGATATCCATAAATATAAAATAAAAATAAATATAATTGGCAGGCATTACCTATTTCCAGAAAAAGTGCAGGAAAAAATAAAAAAAGTTATTGACTTAACTAGGGATTACAATAATCACATAATTAATATTGCACTTGCATACGGCGGCAGGGAAGAGCTTATTGATGCAGTGAAAAAGATTGCTGAAAAAGTTAAGAACAAAGAGTTGGATATAAAGGATGTTAATGAAAAAACATTCGCAGAAAACCTTTACCTTAATAGCAATCCAGACCTCATAATAAGGACTGGAGGCGATAAAAGAACAAGCAACTTTCTCCCATGGCAGTCAATATATTCTGAATGGTTCTTTCTTGAAAAAATGTGGCCTGAATTTGAAAAAGAGGACCTAATAAAAGTTATTGAAGAATACAAGCAGAGGCAAAGGCGCTTCGGAAAATAGATTAATATTTTTCTATTTTTTCCTTAATATTCTTGATTACCCAATCTGGAGTTGATGCTCCGGCTGTTAATCCAATAATATTCTTTCCATTAAACCACGCATCATCAAGTTCACCAGCTTTTTCTATATGTTTTGTCTCAACTATTTTGCTGCAGATCTGGCTTAACATTTTTGTGTTAGCACTGTTATATCCACCAATTACAATCATCATATCAACTTTTTTGGCAAGCTTTAAAGCTGAGCCCTGCCTTTTCTTTGTAGCATTGCATATTGTATTAAAAATTCTCAAATTAGAAATGTTTTTCTTTAATACATCAGCAATCTCATTAAATTTTTCTAGGGACTGCGTTGTTTGGGAAAGGAAACAAGCCTTATCAAACTTTAATTTCCTTACTTCTCCATCAGAACTTATAATTATAACATCTTTTGTGTTGCTAACAATTCCCTTAACTTCGGGATGTTCTTTATCACCAAATAGAATTATCTTGTATCCTTTTTCATCAAACTCCCCAGCAAGCTCATGAACCCTTTTTACAAGCGGGCATGTTGTATCAATTATCCTTAATCCCTTACTTTTTGCCTTTTCAATATTTGACTTGATTGTGCCGTGTGCAGTTATTATTAAAGTACCTCTTTTAATATCATCAACAGATTTTGTTTCTTTTATTCCTCTTTCCTCAAGCAGTCCAACAACCTGTGGATTGTGTATAAGCTGGCCAAGGGTATAAGCGTCCTTTTCCTTTAAAGCTATATCCAATGCTCTCTTTACCCCAAAGCAAAAACCCATGTTCTCTGCACAAATAATTTTCATAATTTCACCTTGTTTGTGTTACACAAACAAAATCAAGATTTTCTTTAAAGTAATGATCTAATATTAAACTATTATATATTTTTTCTGCAATAGTTTTCCCTTTAGTTATTCCAAAAACAGTTGGGCCAGAGCCAGACATCAATGCATTTAATGCTTTATTTTCTATCATCTTTTGCTTAATTTCATTAATAATTGGATGTTCCTTGCAAACAATGTATTCAAAATCATTATGCATACTTTCTGCAATTTTTTTAATGTTTTTTTCCTTGATTGCATCAAGCATCTGGGCTGTTTTTAGCTCTTTGCCTGTTTTTTCATAATCAAGATTTTCATAAGCATGCTTTGTTAAAATACTAAACTTTGGCTTTGCCAAAACAA
>JAHIFA010000035.1 GCA_018901315.1 Nanobdellota archaeon
AAATGAGAAACATTCAGAAAAAAATCATAAAGATGTTAAAAAACAAAAGAAAGTATGGGAGTGCGCATACAGAGACAATTCACTTGAAACAACAAAATTCCACTCATCTGTGATGGGTGGTTAGATGGGATTTTGTTGTGCTCAAAAACCATTAGTAATTTGTAGAATTTTGAGTGTCAAAAACCAGTTGATATTGATGCATGTATTACAACATGCCACCAGTTTGTGACTGGTGGTTTTTGACAAATTAAAGACAAATTCTTAATAATATTCTTAGGCCATATTGATATGATAAATACAATAGCAAGTTTGTTGATTTTCTGTGTTACTAATTTAACATAAACACCAAATTATCCTTTCTGTTATACTAGTATCATAGATTATCTTACCTATAATGCCTGTATTCAAGAGATAATAAAATAATTGAGACTATAAAACACAAATTTAATAAACAAATAAAGTTTTAAGTTAAATATGTATATCACAAAATTATTTGATTTAACATTGTTTGAGACAAAATACAAACAGCAGATAATTGAGTTAGTTGCTTATTCTTTTATAGCTTTTTTTATTCCTTTTTTTATAGGCCACCCTCAGCTATTAGTTGGAACAATGGTTAATGCAACATTAATACTTTCAAGCCTTTACCTAAAAAGAAATTTTCTCCTGCCTATTATTTTTATGCCAAGCATTGCAGTCTTATCAAGAGGTTTGATTTTTGGGCCTTTTACAATCTTCCTGCTTTACTTCATCCCTTTCATTTGGGTTGGAAACTTCATACTTGCAATGTTCTTTAAAGGCCTTTACTTAAAAAAGAGAACAAACTACTTTATTACCTTGTTGTCTGGCAGCTTTACAAAAGCATTTTTTTTATTTATGATAGCACTGCTTCTTTTCAAACTAAATCTCATACCCGTAATATTCCTAAAAACAATGGGAATCCTGCAGTTTACAACAGCAATCCTTGGCGGAATAGCTGCCTTTGCAATAATAAAATCAAGAGAAAAAATAAATAATCTTAAGCAGACAAGCTAGTCATGAAACCTGTGCTCAATCATTCTTTCAACCTTGTTAAAGGCCAAATGCAACGCTTTTGCAAGCTCCCAATCAGCTGCCTTTGAGTCAAATGTTCTTGTAGGTGCAACAACCTTTAAACTTACACTATATTTTTTCCTGTTACCTGTCTTTTCATAACTCTTTACATGTATCACAAGCGAGGTTATGTTCTTAATAGCCCTCTGAATCTTGCCATAATATTCTTTGGCCAGCCTGTTAACAGTCCCTACTTCACTGTCATCCAACTCCTTTATTCCGATTATTTTTATTTGTTCCATAAGAATAAGTAGGTAATGAATCTTTATATATTTTATTGATAACCCACTTTCTTATTCTTTTTATTATTGGCATCTCTTTCTCTATTCCATACAAACTGTCATCAAGAAGGAAATCTCCTAACTCCCTGTCTGTCTTGTATTCTGAATGAATCATCTGGGCAGGGTATCCAAGGATTCCGCCAAAAAAAGGAATAGTGCCCATTCCAAATGCAACAGACCTTTTCTTAAAAGCTGATTTAATTCTTTCTTTAAAGGGCATACTGTTTTTAACATCCTTTTTTTCAAGACAGTCATAAGATATCCTTCCAATGGTCCAGGCTGTTCTTGTGATTGATCCTAATATGCCTGCCCGAAGGGCAGATCCCCAGAATCCTACCTCGCCTGAAAAAAAAGGCATGTAAACAAAATAAGGGCCTGTAGTCAATGAACCAATTGCATTAAGACCAATAGTATGCATAAAAAGGTCAAGCATATAAGGACTGATTTCCTCTTTATCAAGATGGCCATATAAGTAATCTGCCCTTGCTGTACTAATTCTTCCTTTTTGTTCAGCCTTGTAAATCCTACCCCTTATATAATCCTTAACTTTTTCTGACCTATAATCTTCTGATACAATAAATTTATAGGAATTTTTTAATGTATTGTACCCTGCGTTAAGGATACCTGCCGGAGCATTTACAAAGCCATTATATAATTTAGCAGCAATAGTTGTTGATTCTCCTGCCTTAGAAAAATTTCCTTCAATAAGGTTATACCCAGAATTTATTTTGCTTTCTAAATTATCCTCAAAGTTTTCTTCTTTTAATCTTCCAGGTATTTCTTTGTTTTTTGTAATCTCTTCTAAGCCCATTTTTAAATTTCTTCTATTGAGAATTAATCCTTTTTATAAACATTTATTTTCTTAAAAATATCTCTTCAACAACTCCTTTAAGTTGATTCTTTGTGGTAATTAACTCTAAATTAGGTTATTTTAGTGGTAATTAACAGTAAAGCTTATAAATAAGTGGTAATTAATAGTTATTATTAATACATGTGGTAATTAAAACTAATAAATTAGCTTATTTAAAATAAGTGGTAATTAACATGGTTTACAGAAAGCAGGTTAAAATAAAGGGCCAAAAATACTGGTATCTGTTTCATACTGTAAGAAGTGGAGATAAATACCTTAAGAAGTCAAAATACATTGGAAAAGAGCTTCCAAAAAACATTGAAGAAATTGAAAAAGATTTTTTAGAAGAAGTTAAAATGGAAAAACAGGAAGTGTCAAAAGAGATAAGAGAGCTGGCTGAAACATTGCATCCTTATGAGAGAAAGATTCTTCCATTTCTTAAAGATAATAAATCATTAAAGGAGTTGGTTAAGGCCTCAAAAATGCAGGAAATAGAGGTTATGAGAGCATTGCAGTGGCTTGAGAACAAAAATATTCTTTTAATAAAAAAAGAGCTAAAAGAGGTTATAAGCTTAGGCAGTAATGGTAAATTATATTTGCAAGAAGGCCTGCCTGAAAAAAGATTTCTTAAGGCAATAGACAAGATAGCTGATATTAAGCAAATACAAGAAAAAGCTAGTCTTTCAAAAGATGAGATAAATGTCTGCTTAGGACTGTTAAGAAGGAAAACAGCAATTGAAATAAAACAGGGAATGAACATAAGTATAACAGAGCAAGGCAAAAAGCTTTTGCAAAAACCCTCTTTTGAGGAATTATTCCTAAAACAATTGCCTTTTGAATCAAAAAATTTAACACAGGAGCAGAAATATGCATTTAATGAACTGAAGAGAAGAAAGGAAGTCATAAAAACAGACATTGTAACAGAAAGAAATATTGAGCTTAAAGAGATTTATAATGAGCTGATAAAAGCAAAGCTTTCATTCAAGAATATAATTGACGAATTAAGTCCAAGCATGCTTAAAGACAACTCATGGAGAAACAAAAGCTTCAGGAGATATGACATAAAGATTAATGTTCCTTCTATCTCTGGCGGAAGAAGGCATTTTGTAAATGAAGCAGTTGCTTACATAAAAAAAGTGTGGCTTGAGATGGGCTTTAAGGAGATGCAGGGGCCATTATTGCAAACATCATTCTGGAACTTTGATGCATTATTTACAGCTCAGGATCATCCTGCCCGTGAAATGCAGGACACATTCTTTATCAAAAATCCTGAGAAAGGAAAGCTTCCTGAAAAGAGATTTGTTGATAGTGTAAAAAATGCACATGAAAACGGCTTTAAAACAGGCAGTTTAGGATGGCGATATAAATGGAGCCCTGAGACAGCAATGAAAAATGTTCTGAGAACACATACAACTGTATTGTCTGCAAGAACAATTGCTGCACTAAAAAAAGATAATCTGCCTGCAAAATACTTTACAGTTGGAAAATGCTTCAGGAATGAGACAGTTGACTGGTCTCATTTATTTGAGTTATGCCAGGTTGAGGGGATAGTTATTGATCCTGATGTAAATTTCAAAAATCTTGTTGGCTACTTGACAGAGTTTTACAAAAAGCTCGGTTATGAAAAAGTAAGGATAAGGCCAGGCTATTTTCCATACACAGAGATGAGCGCAGAGGTAGATGTTTTTCATCCTGTAAGAAAGGAATGGGTTGAATTGGGTGGTTCTGGAATATTCAGGCCAGAGGTTGTAAAGCCATTATTAGGAATTGAGGTTCCTGTCCTGGCATGGGGCTTAGGAATGGAAAGGGCAATCTCAATGTATTATGGAATAACAGATATTCGCGATTTATATAAGAATGATTTAAAGCAATTAAGAGAAATAAAAGCGTGGTTGAAATAAAATGCCTACAATAACTTTAGATAAAAAAGATGTAATGAAGCTTGTTGGAAAGGAAATTCCAGATGAAAAGCTAAAAAATAGAATCTCAATGCTTGGAACTGACTTGGAAAAGGTTGATGATTCTGAGATTACAGTAGAAGTATTTCCCAACAGGCCTGATTTATTATCTGAAGAAGGTTTTGCAAGGGCATTATCATCTTTTATCGGTGTTAAGACAGGATTAAGAAAATACGATGTAAAAAAATCTTTGTTTAAGGTTAATGTTGACAGCTCTGTTGAAAATGTAAGGCCATTCATAAGATGCGCTATTCTTAAGAATGTTGATTTAACTGATGAAGCAATAAAAAGCCTGATGCAATTGCAGGAGAAACTGCATCTAACACATGGGAGGAAAAGAAGAAAAGTTGCAATAGGTGTTCATGATTTTGATGCAATAAAATTTCCTTTGGTCTATAAGGCTGTAAAGCCAGATGCAATATCTTTTGTTCCATTGGACATGACAGCAAAAATGAATCTTGCCGAGATATTGGTAAAACACCCAAAAGGAAAGGATTATGCCTTTGTTTTAGAAAGGCTTTCAAAATATCCAGTTATAATTGATGCAAAAGATAATGTTGTCTCTTTTCCACCAATTATTAATGGAATTGTAACACAGGTTAGAGAGAAAACAAAAAATCTTTTTGTTGATGTGACTGGAACTGATGTTAATGCAGTTACCCAAGCACTGAATATTTTAGTTGCAAGCTTAGCAGACAGGGGAGCAGAGATTTATTCTCTTGATGTCGGGGGAGTTGTCAGCCCTGATTTAAAACCAAGAAAAATGAAAGTAGAGCTAAATTATGTTAATAAATTACTTGGTCTTAATCTTAATGAAAAAAAGTTTGTTGAACTGCTTGAAAAAATGGGCCTTGGCTATGATAAAGAGGTTTTGATTCCTGCATATAGAGGAGATATAATCCATCCGGTTGATGTTGTTGAGGCAGCTGCAATTGCATACGGATATGAGAATTTTCAGCCAGAGATTCCCAATCTTGCAACTATTGCAGAGGAAAATTCTTTTGAAAAATTTAAAACAAAAGTTGCAAATATTTTGGTTGGTTTGGGAATGATTGAGACAAATACTTATAATATAACCAACAAAGAAAATTTAAATAAAAAAATGAATCTTGAGCTTGGCTGTGTTGAGCTTTCAAATGCCTTAACAAAGGATTATAATGTCTTGAGGTCATGGATGATTCCAAGCCTGATGGATGTTTTAAAAAGCAATAAAAACCGAGAGTTTCCACAGAAGATATTTGAGATGGGTGTATGCTTTAAAGAAAATAAAGAAAAAGAAACAGGTGTTGAGGAATTCACAAGACTTGCTGTTTTAATTTCACATACTAAAGCAAACTTCACAGAAATAAAGCAGGTTTTGGATTATTTGTTTAATATGCTTGGCCTTGAATACAAAACAGAAGACACAGAGCATACAAGCTTTATCAGGGGAAGGGTTGGCAGAATAATAGTTGATGATAAGAAGCTGGCCTATATTGGAGAAATCTCACCAGAAGTAATCACAAACTGGGAACTGGAGA
>JAHIFA010000036.1 GCA_018901315.1 Nanobdellota archaeon
TATGATGAGCTTAACACCAAAGATGAGAAATCATTCACAATTGGCACATTACAGCTTGAAATAGTCTCAATCAGTGTTACTGACTTCAAGCTTGGAGGAATAGCAAAGTTTGACATATTGGTTGAAAATAACTGGAATACAGAAATACCAGATGTCTATGCTGAAACAACTGTTAAAGATAATAATGAAAAGATATACACACAATTCAAGACAGCATCAGCAGATATTCCTGCTTTTGGAAAACGAAAACTTAATGCATCTTGGGACACTGCAAAGGTGATTCCAGGAGCCTATAAGTTTAATATAGTACTAAACTATCTTAACCAAAAAACTGAAAAAATATTTGACATAATGGTTGAATATGACAAGATAACAGCAACATTGGCAGGGCAAGTCATTGGTGTAGAGGGAGAGGAAAAGCCAGCTTTGGTTAAATCAGTATACCTCCTAGCCTTCTTTATCATGATTCTTATAATATTTAATATAATTATATATTTCAAAAAGATAAGATAATCAAAGATGTTTATGCAGATAGGTTAAAGCTGCTTTTAATACTAAACAGATTCTTATTTTATTATTAGCTGTTTTGATTATAATTTCTGCCTTATTTTATCAAAAGAAAATAAATAAGAATAGTTAAGATTATAGCATTTAAGCCAAATATAAAGATTTAAATATAATCCTTATTTTTTTAGATAAATGGCTGATTTTAATAGGATTTCAAAGAAATGGAGAAAACACTGGGAAGAGAAGAATATCTTTAATGTATCTAAAGACCCAAAAAAGAAGAAGTTCTACTGCCTTGAAATGTATCCATATCCCTCTGAAAAACTGCATGTTGGCCACTTAAGAAATTATTCTATTGGAGACACTATTGCAAGGTTCAAGAGGATGAATGGTTTTAACGTGCTTTACCCAATGGGCTATGATGCCTTTGGAATGCCTGCTGAGAATGCTGCAATACAGCATAAGGTTGATCCTGAGAAATGGACTTTAGCTAATATAAATGCAATAAGTGAGCAGCAAAAAGCAATGGGAATGAGCTATGACTGGAGCCGTAAGATACAAAGCTGCACTCCTGATTACTATAAATGGAACCAGTGGATTTTTCTCAAGTTTCTTGAGAAAGGCCTTGCATACAGAAAAAAGTCAGCTGTGAACTGGTGCCCTGGCTGCAATACTGTTCTTGCAAATGAGCAGGTTGAGCAGGGAAAATGCTGGAGATGCAAGTCAGTTGTTGAGCAAAAAGATTTAGAGCAATGGTTCTTCAAGATTACAGACTATGCTGATGAGCTTCTGAAAGATATTGATACACTGGAAAACTGGCCTGAACGTGTAAAAACAATGCAACGCAACTGGATTGGCAGAAGTGAAGGTGTTGAAATTGATTTTAAAATAAAAGATTCTGATGAAAAAATAAGCACTTTCACAACAAGGGCTGATACTGTTTATGGCATAACTTATATGGTTATTGCCCCTGAGCATCCTCTTGTAAAAAAACTTACAAAAGGGACTGAATATGAAGATGATATAAAAAAATTCATTGAGGAAGTAAAGAAAGAGGAAATATCTGAAAGAATAGATGAAACAAAGGATAAGAAAGGACTATTCATTGGAAAATATTCCATAAACCCTTTCAATGGAGAGGAATGCCCAATATATATAGCAGATTATGCTGTTATGGAGTATGGAACAGGGGCTGTTATGGCTGTTCCTACCCATGACCAAAGAGATTTTGAGTTTGCAAAAAAATACAATCTCCCATTAAAAGTTGTTATAACACCAAAAGACAGAAAGTTAAAAGAAGGTGAAATGACAGAGGCTTATATTGATGAAGGAATACTTGTTAATTCTGCACAGTTTGATGGACTTGACAATAAGAAAGCAATAGAAAAGATTTCAAATTTCATTGAAAAAAAAGGCTTTGGAAAAAGAGCAATCAATTATAAAATCCGTGACTGGCTTATCTCAAGGCAGCGTTACTGGGGAACACCAATACCTGTTGTTTATTGTGATAAATGCGGAATAATCCCTGTTCCTGAAAAAGATTTGCCCATTCTGCTTCCAAAAGATGTAAAATTTTCTGGCACTGGAAATCCACTTGAAACATCAAAAAATTTTGTTAACTGCAAATGCCCGAAATGCAAAGGAAAAGCAAGAAGGGAAACAGACACCATGGATACCTTTGTTGATTCCTCCTGGTATTTCTTAAGGTATTGCAGCCCTAAATTTGATAAAGCGCCATTTGACAAAAAAGCTGTTGAATACTGGATGCCTGTTGACCAGTATATTGGAGGAATAGAGCATGCAATACTTCATTTGCTTTATGCAAGATTCTTCACAAAGGCATTAAGAGATTTAGGATTGTGCAAAATTGATGAGCCATTCACAAGATTAATGACGCAGGGAATGGTAATAAAAGATGGTGCAAAGATGTCAAAAAGCCTCGGCAATGTTGTTGACCCTGCTGGCATTATAAAGGATTATGGTCCAGACACTGCACGCTTGTTTATCCTGTTTGCAGCACTTCCAGAAAAGGAGCTTGACTGGAATGACCAAGGTGTAAAAGGGGCATTTAAATTCCTTAACAGGTTTTATTTTTTAATTGAAGATAATAAGGAAAAAATATCTTTGAATAAGATTGATTTTAAGCAGATTAACAGCAAAGATAAATACATGCTAAGCATTATGAATCATTTGATTAAAGACGTGACTGAAAACATTGAGAATTTTAAGTTTAGCCTTGCAATAAGTGATGTAATGCAGTTCGTAAGCCGGGTTGGAAAGTATTCTAATGAAAATATAAACAAAGAAGTATTTGGTGAACTTATAAAAACATCAATTCTTGTCATGAGCCCTTTCACTCCATTCATATGCGAAGAACTTTGGGAGATGATTGGATTTAAAGGATTTGTTTCATTGGCTGAGTGGCCCAAATATGACAAAACTATGATTGATGAAAAAGCAGAGGGCTCTGAGGAAATGCTTGATAATGTTAAAAAGGATATTGTTTATTTACTTAATCTGATTAAAATAGAAAAGCCAAAAAAACTTACTTTATTTGTTTCAGAGAAATGGAAATACAAGTTTTTCAGAGAGTTTAAGAAAGAGATTGAAAAAACAAGGGATATTAGTGCTATAATGAAAGTAATAATGCCAAAATTCAAGGAAAACAGCAAAGATGTTTCAAAACTTATTCCATTGATAGTCAAGAATCCCGGTAGGATTCCATTAGTTATTCTTGACCAGGATACAGAACTCAATGTATTGCAGAACTCAAAGAAATTATTTGAAGATGAATTTAAATCTGCTGTTGAAATAGTCAGGGCAGAAAATTCAAAAGAAGCTAAAGCAAGAAATGCAATGCCTGGCAAGCCGGCAATAGTTGTTGAGTAAATACTTTATAACATAAAAAAGATGTGATATTATGCTTAATGTGTTAGTTGTTTATACTAAAAATGATAAAGCAATTGATATTGTGAAAAATTCTTTAAGAAAGAAAAATATAAAATTTAAATGCATAGAAAGGTCAGGGCTTAAAAAAACTATTTTCAGGAACAAGAATCTTATAATAGCTGTTGGCGGTGATGGAACATTCCTCAGGGCATCACATTTTATTAAAGATGAGCTTTTATTAGGCGTTAATTCTAATCCTGATAGAAAAGAGGGCTTTTTTATGAGCTCTTGTAAAAATGATTTTGATAAAAAATTTGAAATATTTCTTAAAAACAAATTTTATATTGAAAAACTTACAAGGATTAAGAGCAAAATTAACAAGAAGGAAGTATGCATTGCTTTAAATGAGGTCTTTATTGGAAATAAAGTTCCATACAAAACATCTCATTATAAGCTTTTTTTTAATCATAAAACTGAAGAGCAGAAAAGCAGCGGTGTTCTTGTTGGAACTGGCTCTGGCTCAAATGCATGGCTAAAGTCCGCAGGTGTTAAGCCTTTTTCTTCTTCTAAAAAGTTTTATTTTATTGTAAGAGAGCCATACACCGGAAAACTAACAAAGCCATTGCTTACACAGGGATTTATTGGCAATAATAAATTTCTTAAAATTAAATCAGAAATGGATAATGGCATTGTTGCTGTTGATTCCAACAAAGAATATAAGTTTAAGAAAGACTCTGTTATAGAAATAGCGCTTTCTAAAAATCCATTGAATGTTATTAAATTTAAATAAGCGGGAAGACATGCCTGAAAATGGATAAAAACCCTAACTATCAGCTACCTTGACTCTTCCTCAGACCCGCGACCCCACAAGCACCAGTCTTAAAGGTTAATGCTGCTTCATTCCTGATCTGACATATTTCCCTAAAAGACCAATCCTGCAGGACAGGTCCTCAACGTCCGAACCAAGACCAATAATTAAGGCCAATACCTCTTCCCAGGCTTCAGCCCCACCATAAAGCCCATTGATGGTAACAGGAGAGGGCTAACCCCCCGGCCTAGTCTTCCCAAAGGCCTGTAATATACTATGTTTTTTAAGTCTTTCGCTAAATCATCCAGGGTAAACTTATCATTAATCATTTAGTAAAAATTAAATAAAAGAAAAAATAAGTTGAGATTGTATAAAGTAACTAAACTTTGACAACATAGGTTTGGGCAATCTTGTCATGCAATCCCTGCTTTTTCTCATCCCATCCTATCATAAAATACCCAATGCACAATATCATTCCTGATAGAACCTTTCCAATACACCTTAATATAGCCATTGGGATTCCAATATATTCTCCTTTTTCATTAACAATCCTCATTCCCAATATTAATTTTCCTGGAGTTCCTCCTTTAATGCCATCCATGTATATAATCAATACAACCCCTGCAAGGGATGCTAAATACATCATTGATTGTATTCCTGTAGCATATATTAACCCGATTTGTAATACCCAAACAGGAATTCCAATTATAAATCCATCCAAGATATATGCTAAAAATCTTATCCAAAAACCCCGATAATTAGGATTTGCCATATTAATCCCAACTGTTTTATTGCTTTCTTTTTCAGTTATATTTTTAGCATTACCATACACATAGTTGATGCTGTCCTCTACTTCTCCTCTTTCATATTCCTGTTGAGCTATTGCTTCTCTGATTGAATTAATGTCATATCCATTTTTTAACTGTTCTTTTATATAATTTACAAGATAGTTGTTTACCATTTTATAACCTCCTTAATTTTTTGAAATCAATATATGAATAAAACAAAAAAATGTGTTCAAAAGTGAATACAAATGATTGCAATATTACAAAAAATAACACAAGGATGAAGTTTATGGAAATTTTTATCCAGTTAGAGCCAAACATAACATTTGAATAAGTGCCTGATAATGGCTGTCCGACAAAGCTGTTTAAAAAGATCGAAATTCCCCAAATTATAGAGAATATTATAACAACCTGCCATATATGTCCCTTTGTTATTTGAAAACTGTGTTTTATTGAGCTAACTGCATTTTTCTGGTCAATATACATTGCAGGTGTCACAAAAAAAAGCCTTAATCCA
>JAHIFA010000037.1 GCA_018901315.1 Nanobdellota archaeon
CCATCATAATTAGTGTATTCATCATTTTTATTCCTGCGCCAGACTGGCCTGCTCACTTTCTCATTTTTCCTTATCTGGGTTAATACCTGCCCTGTGTTTTTATTTACAACTCTTATAACAGCCTTTTCCGGCTCTTCATCAAATCCGCTGAACTTCTTTCCACCTTCTGCCCATGGCTCTTCAGATATTGGCCTCTGAAACTCTCCTGTATGTATAACCACAGAGCCGCCAAGTGCTGTATCTGCTGCAAATTCAATTGCCCTGTTTACTTCATCTAAGGCCATGCGCCTCTGCTCATCACTAAAATTACCTTGTTGGTCCTGGCCAGCAAGCCCAGGAATCCCAACTGAAGCATGGGTTGTCAGGCTAACATCACTTACCTTGCTTAATTCCCTTAAAGCCTGCCTGTGGTATTTTCCAAACATCCCTGGTGTTTCACCTTGCGCTGAGCCTCGGCCAGCGCCCATAAACTGTATTTCAAGACTGCCTGCTCCTGACCGTATCTTGCTTGCAATCTCTGGTATGTTTCTTGCTCCAATACCCATTGCCATTGCTAACCCTATATCCTTTACACCCAGGATTTTTTCTTCTGGCTCACCATTCTTTACATCATAATTCCTGTCCATTGGACTGTTATACCCGTAAATCATTTTTACCTTAATTTGTATTTATCCTGTATTGATTTAAATATTTGCCTTGCTATATCCAGCTGGTTAGATATTTGTTCATCAATCCTTCCATAAGTGCCTCTTTCAATATCTTCTTGCCTCTCTCTTGCAACAACATTTGCAGCATACGCCCTTGTCATCTGTTCTCCTGTAATCCCTGTGCCTTCTCTTGCTTGATGATATATATTTTCTAATTCCTGCACAACATTTTCTGTTGGCTCTCTTCTTAGCTCATTAGTCAATACCTGATATTGAGTATGTGCTGCTAATTCTTCTTTTGTTGCCTTTGGTTTTTCTTTCTCAACTGTTTCCTCTAAGGGAATTTCAGCTGTTTCTTCTTCAACATGCCTAACCCTCAAGTCTTTGTATCTTTTTACTGCAAAAACTTCTTTTTCCTCTGACGAAAAAAGGCTTTCTATATTCACTGCCTTAATCTGGGGAATGGGCAGGTCTCTTATTTCTTCTTTAACATTAATTTCCCTGATAGAATCATTGATAATCTTTTCTGCTTCATTAATCTCTTTCTTGTTTTCTTCCTCAATCTTTTTCAGTCTTTTGATTCTTTCTTCAGGAGATAGTTTTTTTATTTCATTTAATTTTGTTACCATACTGATTACCAGGCTATCATGCCATGGGCTTTTCTGAAGTTCTTGTAAATAAGCCACATACCTCCAGTTGCTTCACCACCAGCTGCATTCCTCTCATTATTTTCCTCAAATTTGGACAAGCTTGGTTTATCAGACGCAGAACCTTTTATTCCTGTAAATGCTGTGCCTATTTCTTTAAATCCACTTAATATGGAAGTAAAAGGCTCAAATATTGAATCCTGTTTTTTTGGTTTTTCTTCTTTTTTGTTAAGCTCTTCTCCAGCTTCTCTCAGATAAATTTCAAACTCTTCGCCAAGGGCTTCCATTGCTGCTGAGATTGAAGGGTCAATTTCTCCAAGAAGCTCCATATCTTCCTTAGCCCGATATGTCTTGTAATTTTCAATCTCCTTTTCAGACCAGGCATATGATCTAAGCTTCATATCAACCCGCCCTATATGGGTTGGCCCCCTTTGATAGCCTTCACTTACAAATTTCATGTCTGGTGTTGTCCTATAATTAAAGTTTGCTAAGATGCACGCTTTATATGTAGCATCTTCTGTTTTTCCAGTTACATCATTAAATGGAGACTTCTTTGCAAGAATCTCAATTTCAATCATTGAGCCCTCAAAAGCGCCTATGAGATCAGGGCTGTCCATCTTTTTTTCAGATGAGCGCAGCATCCTGATATATTTGAGGTATGGCTTTACCCAGCTCATATACATCTTTATTGCGTCATAATGCTGCCTTAGAAATTTCAGTGTGAATTTTCTTCTTGTTTTCAGCTCTTTGTAAGTGTTCTCTTTCCATTCCAAAAATGCCCTTAATTTTCTTTTCAAAACTTCTTTTACTTTCCTGTTAAATTCAAGCTTATTAACTACATCATCAACATCCTTGCTTGTTGCTGGGTGCGTGCTAAAAAAAAGGTCTGGCAAAACAGTAAATTCCAATTCACGAGCCATGCCATAAACAGATGCCGGGCTTTTAGCTCCGCCTTCAACCATATCAATCCATATGCCCTTTAATGTTATTTCAGCACTTTCCCTGCTTTTGCTGCCTGCATCATAACTGTCTTTATAATACCCTAATCTTTCGTCAAGGATCCTTATTTCCCTCACAAGCTGGAATAATTCCTTTACCATTTTGCCTATTGTAGCAAGGAACTGCGAGACTTTATCCTGATAGATGCCTGTGCGCTGCATTGCAACGCCAAAGAATGCAGAATGCTGTGATGCTGCAAATACATCCATTAATTTTTCAACATCATTATAGCCTAAATCATTCCTTAAGAGACCTACTACCCAGAAATAAAATTCTTCAATAGATTGGTTAGGAGATTCGAGGCTTAACCAGTACCTCTTTAATGGTACTGGATATCCTGTTGGGATATCTTTCTGGCGATGAGCATCCTCTGCTTTTTCTTCTTTAAATTTAAATTCCTTTAAATCTGCCAAATCATCACCTCTAAGTCTTAAATACTTTCTTTTGTTTATAATCCTTTCGGATTATTTGCCGCTTATAATTTCAATAACATCTCTATTTTCTAGAGGGTGTTCTTTCCCGATGGTTATTCTTTTTTTCACATCAATTGCTTTTATAAAATTATTTCCAAAGTCTGTGTGAAGCCTGTAAGCAAAATCAAGCGCAGTTGTCTTTTGAGGCATTAAAAAGCAGTCATGCAAGATATTGCCATCTGAGTCAGAAAGTTTTACTCCCACTGGAAATACTGCTATGTATTTTAATAAATCAAAAACAGCCGAGTTTATAATTTGCTGGACACCAGTATTCTCAAAAACATCAAGAATGTTTTTCTTTATGAAATTAAGGGCATTTTTCTGCTTTTCATTAAGCTTTTCCTGCTCTAAAATCTTAAAATCCTTATCGCCCGGAGTATATTCAACAAGGCCATTTTTTGATGCCTCTTTTAGCGCAAGTTCTGATTCTGCACTGCAGCCAATAATTAAGTAATTAGGGAATTCTTTTTTCATCTTTTCAAGGTTTTCTTTTGCAACAGGCACATCAATCTTATTTGCAGCAATAATCATTTTCTTTGTTTTCTTTCTCAGTTCTATTGCTATTTTTTTTAAATCTTCTTCACCCCAGGATGATATATTGTTTCTGTCTAAATCAAGTTTGCTTAAAACATCTTCAATTATTTCTTCATTCACTTTAAGTCCGCTGAGATGCTTTGCAATATCTTTTACAATTTTTTCCTTATGGTCTTTCTCCTGCTGGACTGCTCTTGCAAACCTGTCCCACCCTTTTTTTATCAGCCTCAAATACCACATATCCAGCTCAATTTCAAGAAACCTTATATCATTGCATGGGTCATATGAGCCAGGTGTTACAGGCTCTCCAAGCTCATTTGTTCCGCCAGATGCATCAACCACGTGAATTAAAACATCTGCCTGCCTTAAATCATCAAGAAACTGGTTTCCCATTCCTTTTCCTTCATAAGCTCCTGGAACTAAACCAGCAACATCAATTAAATCAACAGGAACAAACCTGTTGTGTTTTATGCAATACCCTTCTCTTGGATTGCACTGCACATTAAAGAATTTATCAGCACATTCAAGCCTTACATAACCCATGCCATGATTTGGCTTGATAGTAGCAAAGGGATAATTTTCTATTTGAACATTTGCCAAAGTAAGGGCCTTAAAAAATGTGCTCTTTCCAACATTTGCCTTTCCAACAACACCGACTAGCATTTTATATTTAAAGGCAGCTATTAATATAAATAAGTTTCTACTAAAATCAAAAGATTTATTAATATTCAATAAAGACTAAGAGCAGGTTAAAATGCCAAAAGAATTCAAGATTGCAAAGGGAGTAAAGGACTGGTATGGCAGGGAAGCCATACTTAGGAATGAGATAAAGGATGCTCTCAAAAGAGTTTTTGAGAGGTACGGCTACAATCCTATTGAAACTCCAATGATTGAAAGAGCAGAAACAGTGAAATTCAAGGGTGGAGAAGAAATTCAAAAGGAAATATTTACCCTTAAAGACCAGGGCAAGAGAGAGCTAGCATTAAGGTTTGACCAGACACTGCCTTTAGCAAGGTTTGTTGCATCAAACAAAGATGTAAAATTCCCTTTTAAGAGGTATGTTATTGGAGAGGTTTTTAGGGACGGCCCAACACAGCCAGAGCAGGGCAGATACAGGGTATTTACACAATGCGATGTTGATATTTTGGGAGTCAAAGATATGATTGCAGAGGCAGAGCTTCTTGCACTGGCACAGGATTGCTTTAAAGAAATGGGGCTTGGCAATATTACAGTCAAGATTAATAACCGAAAGCTGCTTGATGGAATTCTTGAATATGCTGGTGTTCCAGATAAGGATAAGTTTAATACAATAATAATTCTTGATAAGATGGATAAGATTGGAATTGAGGGAGTTAAAAAAGAAATAAAATTATTATTGCCTAAGGAAAAAATTGATAAGCTAGTCTCTGCGATAACCAAAGCAAAGAATAACAATGAAACTTACAAAAAACTAACAGAAATTATTTCATCAAAAAACGGCATAGAAGGTCTTAATGAAATAAAGCAATTGCTGGATTATTCAAAAAACATGGGCTTTAATTTTATTGAGTTTGACCCGAGCCTGGCACGTGGATTGGATTATTATACTGGAACAACAATTGAAGTATACCTCAAAGATAAATCAGTTGTCAAGTCAGCTGTTCTTGCAGGCGGCAGGTTTGATAATATGATTGGCGCTTTTTCTGGCGGCAAAAAAGAAATTCCCGCAGTCGGATTCTCTTTTGGCCTTGAAAGGATTGCTATGATTTTAAATGATATTAAAAAAAATCTTAAATCATCAAATACAGAATTATACCTTATTCCAATCAACACAGCAAAAGAGTGTTTAAAGATTGCTAACTCTTTAAGGAGTCAGGGATTAAATGTAGACATGGACTTAAAAGGGAAGAAAATGGGCCAGGCAATAACCTATGCAGACTCATTGGGCATTCCTTATGCTGGCATCATCGGAGAGGATGAGCTAAAGGAAGATTCAATCACAATAAAAAATCTAAAGACAAGAGAACAGAAGAAAATCAAGATTAATGAAGCTTATAAATATTTGAAAGCAAAATAATTTTTTTCGAAAGCTTTATAAACAATTCTAGCAACATTTCTTGTATGGCAATTTTAGCAGCAAGCTTTAGGGTTAAAAACAAAGGAACTTTTGACCTTAAAGGGCTATATGAATACCTTCATTTATGGGTGGTTGAAGAGGGATATGCAAGTTTAAGTGATCCAGAATTCCCTGAGGTCTTTCATAGCCAGCATGAGTTTGGAAAAGGGCTCAAAGAGCATATTATCTGGTGGAGGCTTGAAAGAGTTCCAGAAAAAAATAACTATTATAAATATGAAATAGACCTTGATTGGCGTACTGTAGCTATTAAAGATGTAGAAATTGTATATCAAGGAAAAAAATTGAAACTAGCAAATGGAGAACTTGAGATATCTGTTTATGCTAGAATAGTTCCTGACTATAAAGGAACATGGAGCAAACATTGGCTTCTAAAACATTTTAATACGCTTTACTGGAAGGTTATTATGAAGTCAAATTTTGAAAAACACAAGCTTGAGCTTTACAGAGAGGCTTACAGGTTGCAGGAAACAATAAAGGAATACTGGAAACTAATGCCTGGCACTGAGGAGCCAGAGCATGATGTCGGATTTTGGCCCCAGGAAGGAATAGGCGAGTAATTCGAAAGTTTTATATATAAATGTAGCAATTTTCTGTTTATGGCAAAACATGACCTTCCAACTGAAATTATCAAATTTAAGGGAATTTTTGATATGGAGCTTCTTTATAAAACTATGAGAAACTGGCTTACAAGAAGAGGCTATTATTTTGAAGAGCCCACTTACAAAAGCAAGCCAAATCCATTGGGTGGAAAAGAGGATGAAATTACCTGGAAGTCTTATAGAAAGGAAACAGATTATTTTAAATTCTGGATAATTATTGATTTTCATACATGGGAGCGCAAGGATATTGAGGTTATTGAAAAAGGCAAGAAGAAAAAAATGAACCAGGCAAGAATGACTATATACATTAATAGTTATGTTGAGTCAGACTGGCAAGGGCGCTGGAACAAGAGCCCTTTTTTGATATGGCTAAATAACATTTATGAAAAATACATTATCAAGCCGGAAATTGATAATATATATACTGACAAATTATATTATTATGTCCTTAAACTGCATAATATTACAAAAGAATGCTTGGGCATGGAAGCAAAAGGTTCAGAATATGGGGATGTGTGGTAAAAATGGCTGAAAGAGAGCAAATTATTGATGAGTTAAGGCTGGATTATGAGGGTCTTTTTGATGTGAATGACCTTTATCTGGCAATAGACAAATGGTTCAGGGATAAAGGCTATGACAAAAGAGAGCTAAAGAATATAGAGCATGTAAAGCCAGAGGGGAAATTCGTTGAGCTCTGGATAATGCCATGGAAGAAAATTACAGACTATGCTAAGATAGAGATAAAGATAAGAATACAGATGTTTGACATAAAAGAAGTAGAGGTTGAAAAGGATAAGCATAAGGTAAAGCTAAACCAGGGCAGGATACAGATGGTTTTTGATGGGTATCTCACAACAGATTATGAAAATAAGTGGGAAGGAAAGCCAACTTATGTTTTTTTGAGAACAATATTTGACAAATTTGTCTATAAAGGCTATACTGCAAAATTTCAAAGCCAGGTTGCAGAAGATGTTAACCACCTCCATACAACAATTAAGTCATTCTTAAACCTTTACAGGTTTTAATAAATGAAAGCAAGCTTTAACTGCAGGAATTGCGGAAAATGCTGCAGTGCATTCTATGCCCAGATAAATCTTACAATTGGAGATTTAATAAGGATTTCTAATTTTTTAGAAAAGCCAGCCAGTTATATTCTTAAAAATTTTGTTGGAATAAATCCATTTGGGGATCCAGAAAACCCAACAAAGTTCAGTTATGAGATGGGGATTAACATGCCCTGCCTGTTGCGCAAAAATGAAAAATGCTCTGTTTATGATGCAAGGCCATTAAACTGCCGCTTATTTCCATACTGGGTTTTGGTCCAGGATTTTGTATTCAACAAGAAAGAAATGATTGATGCTTCATACAAATGCATGAATAATCTTGGATTAAAAAGGGGTAATCTAAGGAAATACTCTGATTATTCTAAATTAGTGGGAAATATACTGATTCAGGAGGCCTCTCTTACAGATAATATACTTTTCAAACTAAACATTAAGCATTCAATAGATTTATCCAAAAACAAGAATTATCAAGAGATAGTTTCTAAATACAAAAACAGAAAAACTAACAATAATTTAAAACAGCTTGAAACAGAGAAAATAAGATTGGCTAAAAAAATATTTGGAAAGCTTAAAGATTCAGATATAAAGGTGATTGAAGATGAGGCCAAGAAGCCCTTTTTACTGAAAATAGTTGAAAACAACACCAAAAGATTAAATGAAGCAGAGGATATTCTTGTTTAACTATATTTATTTTAATTATTCTTTTTTAACCACTTCATCGTAACAAATAACCAAAAGATTTATATATAAGTTCATATTATAACCCTTATAAGGTATTAAAATGTATAAAAATCAAGCTCAAAATGATATACAAAAACAACCCTATATTTCCTTACAAAAATTAGGAGAAAATAAGTTTGTTAGAGGTATAACAAACCTTATAGGATGTGCTGCAGTAATTATTGGAGCATATAAAATAGCAAAAACTGTCTCATCTTATTCCCCTGAGGTTGATGCAGCTGAACTACAAAAAAACCTAAATAACACCAAATCCATTGAATGTATTTTGAGTGAGGTTGATGTTAAGGATATGAAAGAAGAGTTCTGGCC
>JAHIFA010000038.1 GCA_018901315.1 Nanobdellota archaeon
AAACCATTTGAGAGCCCAGCAATATAAAAAACAGAATAATAAAAAAATCACGCAATGGCTTCATTTTAGAGCTAATTTCATAGTGGTATGGAGATAATGATAGGGTAATGCCTGCTAATAGCGCTCCTGCCTCTATTGAAAAATTCAGATAATGAAAAAGAGTAGCTACTGCAAAACACCAGCCAATTGAAAATAATAATAAAAATTCCTGTGATTTGGCAACAACCTTGGTTATCTTTGGAAATATATAAACGCTGATTATAAATAATAAGAGCAGCAAACCACTCACTTTTAAAACAGTTTCAAGAGCTAAAATAGTAAGATTTATTTCAGTTGGTATTGCTGAGATGACCATTAAAATAAGTATTACAATTAAATCCTGGACAATTAAGAAACCAATAGCAATCCTTCCATACAGGGTTTCCAGGTCATTCTTATCTGACAAAAGTTTCATGATTATTATAGTGCTGCTGAATGTCAAAGCAATAGCAATATACATAGAAACTATTGTAGAAAAGCCTAACAACCTGCCTATGAAAAACCCTATTACAGAAGTGAATATAACTTGACCACCCCCTGTAATTAGAGAAACCTTGCCAACATCCTTTATTATTCTTGGATTTAAGTTTAATCCAACCATAAATAAAAGCAATGTTATACCTATCTGCGCAAAGGTTGCAATAGCCTCCGTGGATCTGACTATATTAAGAAAATAAGGGCTTACTATAATTCCTGTTAGAATATATCCTATGATCAATGGCTGCTTTAACAACCGCATTATAGCTGTAATAACAACTGCAATAATAATAATAATGCTTAACTCAACAAATATAGTTATAGCCATCCCTTACCTCTTTTTTAATAAAAACTTTTTTTATATTATATTTAAATCTTTTTATTTAGTTTTTTGATAAATAAAGGAATGTAATCTATAAAATCACTGGCAATAAAACCATAGCCTTTTTTCTTTAGAAGATAATCTCCTATGATTCCATTTATAAAAGCAGCTGAACATGCTGAATCAAAAAGATTATTTGTCTGTGCTAAAAATCCTGCTGTCAAGCCAGCCAAAACATCACCTGTTCCTGCAACACTCATGCCTGCATTTCCTGTTTTGTTAAATCTGATTTTATCTTTTGAGATAATAATATCTGTTTTTCCCTTTAATAATATAATATTATTTTTTTCAAGAAAATCCTTTAAAACAGATTGTATGTTTTTTGCCCTTTTTTCATGGTTTATTTTTTTATTGAAAATACCCTTTACAATTTTCTTGTTTTTTAAGTTATTATCCAAAAAAATTCTTAATTCATTCTCATGGGGTGTGATTATTGCATTATTAACATCAGATAATTTTAATGCCTTGATTGCATCAGCATCAATGACTTTTGGTTTTTTTATATTTTTTATTATCTTCTGAGAAAAACTTAATGTTTGCTTTCTTAAGCCAAGGCCATTACCAATCAAAATAACATCAAAGTCATTGCTTAATTCTATTATTCTATCAGCTTGTTCAACTCTAAAAAACTCTCCCTTAAATTTCTTTGTTATAAAATCAGGGCTGAATGTATTTATTGCCCAGGCAACTTTTTCTGGAGCAGCGATTGTTACCAAATCAATCCCTGACCTGAAAGCTGCCATTCCTGCAAGCATAACAGCGCCAATATAATCAATAGACCCCCCTATAATCAAGAGCCTTCCATTATCACCCTTGTGGCTTTCTTGCTTTCTTTTTGGCAACTTAATATGTTTTTTTGCAAGGTATTTCATTTTGTTTTTTGGATTCTTGAGCCGCCTGCGGGAATAAACAAGGTTATCTCATCAATGCTTCCGCCAATGATTTTTTTAATTTTTTTTGCAATTTCGCTTGTTTTTTCTTTTCCCTGTTTTACAATAACAAATTTTTCAGAATTTGTTTTTATTGCGTTAATAGGGCCGCCAATTATTATATTATCTTTAATGCCCACTGCTATCTCTAAAATAGGATGAATATAATTTGTCTTGCCCACTACCATAAAGGCTCCTTTGGCTATATATTCACCAGAGTTTGCCTTTTTTGTCAGCTGGTCTGGCTTTACATAAAACACCTCAAGGCTTGACAAGCCAAGGCGCCATGCCCTGCTGTAAGATGCTGTTGCCTGTGCTGCTTCTTCCATTGTTTTTTCGCTTATTTTCCTGTTATCTGCTTTGATAACAAAAAAAGGAGAGCCTGCCATGTCTGTATGGAAAACAATATCTTCCTTGTCAGCATGCTTCTTTATTATGATGTCATTGGTTGTTGCATCCCTTCCGCCAATGCATAAAAATCCCTCTGAGCTGAAGAACCACCTGAACTTTTCATACCATTCTTTTTTTCTAATTAGTTTTTCTGTTATTTTCTCACTTGAAACTATTTTTTTCTTTTTTTCATTTAATAAACTTAGCTTATCTTGGCTCTTTTTAAAAGCTTTTTTTGCACCTTCAAGCTTTTTCCTTGATTTCTTTGCTTTTTCAAAATAAACAGCAGCATTTTGTTCAATGGATTTTTTAATATCAAGGGTTATTCTAGCCATAGGAATATAAATTATACATGACTATTTATTGTTTTCGAAAAATCTTGAATTACACTAAAGGAGGTTTTCCTCCCTGCAAGGCATAGAATTTCTTATTCTTGTATTCAAGGCTAAAAACATCTGTATTGCAGTCAGTAGCCCTCATCTTAACAATTGATATCTCTCTTATAACCTTTCTGAATTTCTCTGTCTGCTGCAGGAAAATTATTCCATCTGCCAGATAATCCTCAACCTCATACTCGCTATACTTGCTTTTGTCAAGGGGCATCTCAGAAATCAAGAAAGTTGTTAATCCAATATCCCTCAGGAACTCAAATATATAGAACAGCTTTGTCCTTGGGTCCTCAAAGCTCGACAAAACATATAGCGCAGATAATGAATCAAGAACAAACAAATCACATTGTGCTTCTGCTTTAAGCTTTTTTATTATATTCTCTATAACATTCAGCCAGTCACCGCTAGGCCCGATTTTAGTTCCTTTTATTTCCTTTCTTATTGCACCCAAATCTGAGATAACTAATGATCCGCCCTTTGCTGATTTAATGTCCTGGATAGTCGCCTTTAGTTTTGCTATGTCTGACATAACAACAAGGTTGATTTTTGAAAGGTCATAACCCATTTTTTCTGCATGCTCTAACAGGGATTTAGCTGACTGCTCAAGTGAAACATATAATCCTGTTTTTCCATCCAATGCTTCATTGTATAGAACATTAAAGGCTACACTGGTTTTCATTGTTCCACATGTACCGCAAATCAGTGTGACATGCCCCTCTGGAATACCACCCTGCAGTTGTTCGTCAAAGCCATTTATATAAAGTTTAATTCTTTTCATTTCTTTATTATCTTTTATCATTTTTCCCTCCAATTAATCTTTTTTATAAGTTAAATTATCTAACTTTCCTTCCTTTATTCCAATAATAATTTCTTTTTGTTCTTTATTGTTTGTGATAAATGCAGAGCCAATTATCATTCCCTCTGTCTTGTACTGCCAGAGTTTTTTGCCAACATATCCTCCTGGTTCTGATGTTACCAACTCATTATAGTGGCCTGGCTGCTGGGCTATTCCTGAAACTCCCGGCATATAATCAAGGAGGAATGTACCTTCTGCATCAAGAACATAAACAGAGTTGTCATAAGAGCCAGCAATAACCTCTAGTTTTCCATCATTATCTATATCAAGTACTAACGGAGTTGCAACAACCCAAAAGTCTGTTTCATAACTCCATATTTTGCTTCCCTTGCATGACAAGCAGTATATATTATCATCACATGATCCAAAGATTATCTCAAGCTTTTTGTCATTGTTAATATCTGCCAAACACGCTTTTGAGCATATTCT
>JAHIFA010000039.1 GCA_018901315.1 Nanobdellota archaeon
GGCTTTTCTTCATTAAAAAAATAATTATGCGCCTTAACCATGTCAAAAGACTTGAATTTAAAAATATAAAGAATATAATGGTCAACATCCAGTAAAATATTGGCAAAAAATATTATCAGAACATTAAGTCCATAAACAGGATAAAGCAATAAAGAAATAATTAATCCAAATAAAAAATGATATTTTATAAGCATCTTACTCAAAATCTATCTCAGAGTTATCCCCAACATTAATTTTGCTAAATGTATCCTTAATCAGGGCGCAGTCTCCAATAAGTGATTTATTTAGGGCAGCATTTTCAATAACAGCATTTTCGCCAACTATAGAATCCTTTACAATTGAATTTTTTATCACGCAGCCAGATGCTACTGAAGCATTAGGCCCTATGATAGAATTCTCTATTTTAACCTTGTCTTCAATATAAACCGGGCCAATAATAACAGAGTTTGTTGTCTTTATTTCTTTGTTAAACCCATTTTTCAAGAGGTAGCGGTTTGTGCTTAAGAGTGTTTCAGGCTTTCCGCAGTCAAGCCATTTATCAACTTCAAGGGCATTTAATTTTGCGCCGTTCTTTATCATCAGGCCAAGGGCATCAGCAAGCCTGAATTCGCCTTTTGACCTTAGGTTGCATTTTATTATCTCACCAAGGCAGTGAAACATCAAAGAGCTGTTCTTGATGTAATAAAGCCCTATAAGCGCAAGGTTTGAGATTGGCTCATCCGGCTTTTCCACTATTTTTTCAATATGGTCATTCTTTAAAACAACAACACCAAAACGCCTTGGATCATCAACCTCCTTGACCCAGACAACACCGTCTGACTTAACATTTTTTATCTTTGATAAGTCTGTTTCAAAGATAGTATCAACAAACACAATAAGGACATCCCCTTTGATATATTCCTTTGCAAGATTTATGGCATATCCATCCCCTAACAATTCATCTTGTTTTATGTATCTTGCCTTATACTTATAGTTAGAGCTTACATACTCCTTTATCTTTTCCTGCATGTCTCCTGTTATAAAAATGATTTCTTCAACATCCAATGGCTTTAGCTTGTCAATTATATGCCCTAAAACAGCTTTTCCAGCAACCCTTAGCAATGGCTTTGGCTTTGAGAATGTGTGCGGCCTTAATCTTGTTCCCTTTCCAGCTAATGGAATTATTACCTTCATTTTAGCACCCTTCTTTTATTAAGTTATAGTTAATATTTAAATCTTGCTGAATTTACCAGCAGATGCCCTCGTAGTTCTTTGGCTTATTGCCATCAAATAAATTCTTTCCATCAATAACCAGTTTATCACCATAATTGACTTTCTTGAATTCAGGCCATTCTGTAAGTATTAAAACTATGTCTGAGTTGTTTACAGCATCCTGTGCTGTTTTCTCATAAGTTAAGTGAGGAAAGATATTTTTAACAAGCGGCATTGCCATTGGGTCATAAATATGCAGTTTGGATTGCTCCAATAAAAGCTCTTTTATTATGCTTAAGGCAGGGCTCTCCCTTATGTCATCTGTTCCTGCCTTGAATGTGAGTCCCAGGATTGCAATTTTCCTTTCTTTAAGAGGCCCTGTGTTTTCCAGAATTTCCAGCAGCCTTAATGGCTGGTCATTATTAACATCAAGCACAGCCCTTAATAATCTTGTGCTGTAGCCAACCTCAGTTGCCTTAAAAACAAGCGCTGATACATCCTTTGGAAAGCATGAGCCCCCAAAGCCGATCCCTGACCTCAAAAAGTGAGGTGATATCCTATAATCAAGGCCCATCCCTCTTGCAATGACATTTGTGTTTATTCCAAGCCTCTTGCATACATTTCCAATCTCATTGATAAACGAAAGCTTGGTTGCAAGAAATGAATTAGAGGCATATTTTATCATCTCTGCTTCCTTGAAAGATGTTTCAAGAACAGGGCATTTAAAGTTTTTGTAAAGCTGTTTTATTGTTTTTAATGACCGTGGGTCAGAAGAGCCAATAACTATCCTGTCCGGATTAAAGAAATCATCCAGTGCAGAGCCCTCTCTTAAGAACTCAGGACTCATGACAGCGCCAAAATGAATTCCATATTTTTTTCCGGAATTTTCTTCGATTAAAGGGATAACTATTTTCTCTGTTGTTTCTGGAACAACTGTGCTTTTGACAACAATAAGATGCGGCTTATTCTTGTTTTTTAATGCAGTTCCAATATCCCTTGAAACATCATCAAGCTGTTTAAAATAAGTGTCTCCTTTTTTCCTTGAAGGCGTGCCAACGCATATAAAGGTTATCTGGGAATTTAATATTGCCTTGTTTAGGTCAGTTGTTGCCTCAAGGTTTTCTGGAATTACTTCAGTAAGCAGTTCCTTAAGCCCTTTCTCATAGATTGGCGGCTCCTTGTTGTTAATTTTGTCAACTTTTTCCTGGTCAATATCAACGCAAATCACCTTGTGGCCGAGTTTTGCAAGCCCTGCCCCTGTTATCAGGCCGACATATCCTGTGCCTACAACAGAAATCTTAAATTTTTTGTTTGATTTTCTAATTAATTTATTTATTTTCATTGTTTTCCTCTTTTAATATATTAATTTCTCTAATTTTTCAAGCAGGTAATCATAGTTTCTTAATGAAGAGTTTATTGCAGCCCTTACCTGTGGCCTTAAATTATTGAATTTAGATTTTAAATAATCCTCTAAATAATTCTTTTTAAAGTCCAATGGTTGTATATTGCTAAACTCTCTTTCATTTTCTTTGATGAAGTTGAATGAATCTCTTATCTCACGCTTTTTCATGTCAAGAAATACGAGGTGCGCAAGGCTAAAGGAGCTTATTTCAAGCATGTCCATAAGCATGTATGGCTCACAAAGCTTAATCCTGCAGTCAAGGTCAAGAAAATGCCTCTTTACACTACCAGCTAGTTTAAGGTTTCTTTTCCTAGTTCTTAAAAATTCTATCTCAAAATTATCTTTAACTGCTCTATATAATGGCCTTTTTTTCAACGCCTCTTCATATAATTCCCTTTTGACAGTATAATCAAATCCAAAGTCATTTATTGGATTTATGTTTCCTGCCGGCAGAAGCTGGATTTGTCCAGAGCCTATTTCATTTAATGGGCTTTTCTTACCAACCCACATCAAATATTCTTTTCCATCTCTTGAAAGGGTTATGCCAGAGCATCCAAACCATTTTGCGCAGTCTTTTTCATCATTAATATTTTTCCTTGTTGCAACATGGCAGAAATATGTTGTATGATCAAGGTTTAAGTCAAGTTCTCCATTATTAAAAGAATATTTTGATAATCTAACGCCTGGCCCGTCGAACAAGCTTGGGTCATCTCTTGCTTTTTTCCTCATTTCATTTATTTTGGCCTTGCTTTCCTGGCTGTAACCATCATAGGGCTCAGAATTATAATTTACATTTACATCCTTTATTCTCTCAGCAAGAATCTTATAATTGCCTTTTTCATTAACTATCTTTGCCATTTCTGAATAAAACATAAAGATTCTTTAAATATCTTACCTTTATCCTACTTTATGCGATAAGTTTATATACAAGTTGTGCTTATGTTTTTTTATGAAGCAGAAGATATCCATAACAATTGACAGGGAAATGCTTAAAAGAATAGATTCTGTTGTTGATAATGTTATTATAAGGAACAGGTCTCAGGCAATTGAGCATCTTGTGAGTAATTCCCTTGGCGAGAACAGGACAGCTGTTATTTTATCAGGAGGGGATGAGAAAAGCATGAAAATATCTGATACTGAGTACAGGATAACTGCAAACATAGGCAAAAACACGCTTGTTGAAAAAGCAGTTAAAAATCTAAGGCAGAACAGCTTTAAGAATATATTTATTATTGCAAGGTCAAATATCCTTACAAGTGTCTTTGACATATTGAAAGACGGCTCATCATACGGAGTCAAGATAAGCTATATTGAGGAAAAAGAGTCAAATGGAAGCGCAAGCTCATTAAGGCTTGTCAATGGAAAAATAAAAACAGCTTTTCTTGTTGTATTTGGTGATATTATCTTTGACAAGATAAATATTGAGGAGCTATGGAACCAGCATGTAAGGCAGAATGCAATTGCCACCTTGATGCTGACAAGCTCTCCAAGGCCCTCAAGCAAGGGCATAGTGAAGATGGAAGGGACAAAAATACTTAAGTTTGAGCAGAAGCCAAAGCACTCAGATATTTACATTGGCTTTTCATCAATGTTTGCTGCAGAGCCAGAGCTTTTAAGCTACAGGGGCCAAAGCCTGGAGTATGATGTCTTCCCAAAATTAGCTGAGAAAGGGCTTTTGGAAGGCCACCTGAGCTCTGAAAAAGAGATACATATCCACTCTAAGGAAGATATTAAAAAATACTGCTAAATCAAACAGTAGTTCGGAAATTAGGCATTAAGTTGTTTATTCATAAACTGATTTATAGAATTTCTTAATCCATTAATAGATGTTAAGTTCAATAAAATTTCAATTTTTTTATAGGCTGAATTGAGGGGCTCCCACCTCACGCTTCGCGTGATAGAACTCCCTCTTCAAACTTTATTCCAGCTTTTTGAAGAATTTTGAAAATATCTTGCAATGTTCCATCAAAGAATAAATAACTTTTGTCTATTCCAATTTTATCTACTTCTCTAAATATAAAACCATTAATTTTTGAAACAATACCAAGCTTCGGAAATTCTTTTCCAAATTTTTCTCTATAAAATGCTCTATCCCTTTTAGGTATAATATTTTTATTTATGAGCTGATAGCATGCTCCAGTATTGGGATCTTCAAAAAAAGATGAATGTTCTCCCCATATGCGACCATAATTCATAATTCTAAATTTTGCTGGGCAATTTCCATTTGCAGCATGAAACGCATATGTTCTATCCAAATATGTTGGAGCCAAAATAATAGAACAAGCTTCTTCTTGATCTGTCAATAAGCTAACTAAATCTTGTCCAGATTCCTTAGCTTCATAGCAATCAGTAAGCATCCTTTCATATAATCTTTGAGTTGATCTTCTTAAAGTTTTAATATTTGGAAATTTTTCTTGAGCGAAATTATCCTTATAAAACTTTCCTAACAATCCTTCGGCAACCCAAAAATTAAATCCTTTTAATGTATCTTGGTTTATTTCTAATTCAACAGCTTTATCCAAAAACCGATAAACTCCTGATACCCACTCTGGATTAAATCTTTCTTCTGTAAACATGTATTCTTCAAATTCAGATTTTGCTCTATTTATTGCATCTTGGCGAGAATTTCCTGTTCTCATATAATAAAAATCATATTGAACATGTGGCTCTTCTTTAACTCCATACTCTGTTTCAGAAAGTCTTACAACTGTAAAAGGAACATCTCCACTGAATCCAACAAGCTTTGCTCTTTCAATGTTGAATGGGTCTATAACCATCTTAAAACTGTTATTACTGGACAATTTATAAAACTATCGGAGTAGTGGGGAGCCTCAACTCTAAAAGATAGTTTGCTAACCCAGAATTTATAGAAATGAAAATTTTACTTTTCAGACAAAATTTGATCCCCCTGCTGAACTACTACCAAGCTAAACAACACTTCAGAAAGCAGGCATTAAGGCATTTGCTTAAAAAATCCCAACATTTACTAATTATATGAATTTCTTAATCCTTAATAGATGTTAAATACAATAATCCTCGCCAACGCATTACATATTCTCTTCACAGTAACGCTTCGCTCTTGGTAATAGTTTATTTAAGAATTCCTTACCTGTTTTAGTCTTGAATCTCGATACTCTTTCTTCCTCAAAAAAATCTAAAAATTTTAGATAATCTGATTTAGAAAAATTTGTTGGTTTTATCTTATCTGTATTAATTTGTCCCAAACTATCTGCTTCAAGAATTATTAATTCATCATGTGTTCTTAATTTTCCTAAATCATCATGAACTCCAACCAGATGAACTATCTTTTCAATTTCTCCTTTAGAAAATCCACCTATCTTATTTAATATCTTTTCAGATAAGATTACACTTCTTTTCATCTGCTCTTTTTTTAATTTTTGTTGAGATTCAAAATCAATATTCTTTTCATTAAAAAGACCAGCACTTCCAATATCATGGAGATATATTGCTGGAATTAAAATTCTTGGATTTCCTTTTTCATGTCTTAGTAACTTTTTCATCCAATAGACACAATCAAGGGTATGGGGAACATCCCAATTAGGTCTTCCTTTTTCTAAATATTTCAAGACTTCAAATTTTAATTTTTGTTCTAATTGAATATTGAGCTTCATATATAGTAAGGAATTCTTTTATTATTTAAATGTTTGGCGTTGGTGAGGATTACTTCTTCACTCCTCGGGCTTCGCCCTGTGTCATGCTTTGCATTCTAAATTCCAGAATTAAACTAAGAAAGCCTCTACAAGTTTTTATTTTGCTTTTTAGAAAATAGTTTAAAATAAAGGTATATCATATATATTTATATGTCTATCTATATATATCTATATCTTATAATATATATACTAAATAACAGAAAGTGTTATATATTAATATACTAAATAAGTAAGTAGAGGAGACTTACTGAGTGTAAAAGAGGCTATGCCTAATCCCAACCAAGAAATTGGTGTTTATCGGTTGCTCTCGATAAATCTCCTCAATTTTTTTAAAAAACAATCATAATATAGTGATTTATTGGAATTTATAATTATGACTAAATCATAAAAAGATTTTTTTCTATGTATATTTTTTATCTTTTTAAAATTACGATTTATCCTTCTAGCAAAAGCATCAGCTTCGGATTTGTATCTGTTATTTCCAAGTTCTTCTCTTAATTCGGATAACGATTTCAAATGACCAAATACTAGTTCAGGGTGTAAACTACATATACAACCAAACACTTTTTCGATAGGTTTGATATCTGGGCAAATTATTGCTCTTTTGAAAGGAATCAAATCCTCTAATAGAATTGAAATTAAACCTGCATGTAATTGGACATCAGTATACTTCTTCATTAGTTGCTTTCTTAATGGGTCTGTTAATACAATACCTTTTTTAAGTTGATTATCTTTCTTATTATTGGAATCAACACTAACCAATGCAATAACAGTATAACTTTTTTGTTTATAATCATTTGACATATCTATATGAAAGATCATAAAAGCTCAAAAAAAGTATTTGTTTATAAATTTGATTATTATTTATTATATAAATTGACTTAGGTAATTACTTAACTCTATAATATATGTGCAAAGCCTATAAATCCGTAAGTCTTTCAGAAACTCCGTAGAAATGCCTTATTTTAAGCCACTAAAACAAAATCTTTATAAATAGGTCCTGACTTCTGCTATATGTGGACGGCCATAGTGGCTTGGAAATACCCGATCCCATCTCGAACTCGGAAGTCAAGCAGGCCTACGTTCTGGGGTGTACTGTTCTTATGAATGGGAAACTTAGAAAGCTGTCCCACTTATATTTCTATTATAACCTTGCCTTCTTTTTCGTTTATGTCTTTTATTAGTTTGTGGCCTTTGATCTTTTCCTTTATCTCTTGCCAGGAATATTTCTCTCTGGCCTTTTTTAGCTCTGTGATTATGCTCTCTATTAGCTTATAATTAGTATATAGAAGTTCTGCCTTCTTATTATTTGCTTTAACTGAGGCCTCCATTCTCTCAATCTGATTTTTCTGCTCATCAATTATCTTATTTAATTTGTCAACTTGCTTTTTATGGGCAAGCTCTGATTCATCTATCTTTTCTTCCTTAACCTGGCCTGTGAAATAATTATCCAAAGCTTCATTATAGCTCTTGAAATCCTGTTTCTTAAAGTCCTTATACAGCTCCATGCTGAATGGGGTAATATCAACAAGATTTTTTTCATCATAAACAGAACATGCATTTATTTTCTTATTGCACAGGCTTTTAATTGCCTTAACCAATTCATTTAAGCTATCCTCAGTTATTTTCTTTGGACTGATTTTCTTATCTATCCCTGCCAGTAAGCATGATTCCTCTGCATAAACCCCTCCCAAACCAAGGTCAATTGCAAGGCATGTAACTATTGAGTCTTTTTCAGTGCTTTTCAAAAGCTCTTTCAGCTCTGGTTTCTTAAAATCAAAAAAGTTTATTTCCCGCTTTGGAAAAACATATTCAATCCCTCCCCTTATTGTCCGGTCTTTCCATTTCTTTGTTTCCAATGCAGAGATTATTGTTCCATCTTCTTTGCATAAAACAAGGTTTCCAGAGCTGAAAAGCTCAATAAAGAGCTTATGCTTTTCCTTTTTCTCAAACAAAAGCTCAACAATCCTTTCGCTTCCAAGCTGCTTTATGGCAATTAATCTTGACTGCTCAAGATTTTTTCTTAATACCATGCAGAAGCCAGATGGCTTTTCAGGGCTTTTCTCCTTATAGTCAGTAAGATAAATATAATCAGGAACAGAAATTCTTAATATTTTCTTGCCCTGACCAGTTATATGAAACTGCAGCAAAAGCATTTTTTTATCAGGATGGTATATTTTGTCTAGTTTTGAATCTATTAAAACATCTAATTCTTTAATAGCATAGCTTAACTCTAAAGCAGCTAGGTTTTTCTTCATAAATCAGAAAAAAAGGTTAAGTATATTTAAATTTGTTGTAAAATTGAAATTGTTTCCTTATCAAGCAGTTTAGTTGCTTTTTTTCCTGTTGTGTCAATTATCAGGATTGTGTGGCCTTTCTCAGCTGCTTCATTAAGGCAGACATCAAATATTTCTGAGTCAATGTTTTCCCTTATTTTTGTCTTACCATACTTTCTTTTCTCAAGCCTTTTTTTAAGATCCTTAAGCTCGCATTTTGTTATGATGCACAAATCAATGTATTTTTTAGGAAGGTAATGGGCCAAATGAGAATCAATAACCAGGTTTTGCTTTGACTTCTTAATAAAGTCAATAAGAAATTTTGAAAGCTTTTTTACATCAACTATTTCACATTCTTTTTTCTTGTCATAGCCGTCTGAAAGTGAGTTCTCCTTAATAATCTTATTAACATCAATATATTTGTATTTAAGCTTCTTAGCAAGTTCTTTTGCTATTTCAGTCTTGCCTGTTCCAGGAGTTCCGCTTACAATGATTGTTTTCATTTTAATATGGCCTTGCATTTGTTATCCATGCACATGCAAAAGCCCTGTCCGCAGTCAAGTGTGCCGGGTTTGCATTCCATTGTGCACATCATGCCTTCGCAATTTGGGGATTCTCCAGCTGGAACACAACTATCAGAGTGACAGCAGCTGGCTGGAACACAATCTTGATCATAAGAGCATTCTGCATCCTCTGGCACATTAGCGCATCCGCTAACAAAGACCATTGCAAAAACCAAAAACAGTAGATATTTTTTCATTTTATATTAAACAACCACATAATATTTAAATAATTAACTATAAACCAAATTAAAATGCAAAAAGAAATAATATTAACAACAAAAGAACATAATGAACTCATTGATATAACAAAAGAGATTGAAAAAATAGTTTCTGAGTCAAAGGTAAAGCATGGCCTCTGCAACATCTTTGCAGCTCATGCAACAGCAGCCATACTAATAAATGAGAACTATGATATAAACTTAAGGGAGGATATCATTAATGCATTAAACAAGATAATACCAGAGCATAACAACTACAAGCATAATTGTGTAGATAATAACGCAGCTTCGCATATAAAAGCTGCTATCATAGGCCCATCTGAAACAATACCAATAAGGGACAAAAAGCTTTTATTGGGAACATGGCAGTCAATTGCTTTTTGCGAGTTTGACGGCCCAAGAAGCAA
>JAHIFA010000040.1 GCA_018901315.1 Nanobdellota archaeon
ACTTTAGTTAGAATTACAGGATTATATTAGTCTTGAATTTAGTTAAAATTACTTTTGAGTAGGCACAAAGCTTTTATATATTTAAGCAGGATTTTCTAGATAATAATGGCAGTGATTAGGAAAGCACAGGCATCAATGGAATACCTGCTTGTAGCAGGACTGATAACACTTGTAATTCTGCCTTCAATATATATCTTTTATAGCTATTCGCACAGGTCAAATGAAGAAATAGCCAGGGCATGGTTAACAGGTTTGGAACACAAATAATTGATGCTGCAGAGAAAGTATATTATCTTGGGGGCCCATCCAAAACAACACTTGATTTAACAATGCCTAAAGGTGTTAGGAATATGGAAATATGGTGCAACCAGGAACTTGTATTTTTTTTAGCTGATGGTTCAGAACTTGCATTCAAGTCAAGGGTGAACATAACTACCAATATAACTGCTGATGATGCTAGCGGCAGGTGCTGTTATAATTTCACAAAAAGAGATTATTCCCCGGGGCTAAAGCATGTTATAGTTGAGGCAAATGGAGACAATGTATTAATTAGAGTTGAATAGGTATCAATATGAAAAAAGCACAATCATCCATTGAAGTTGCATTATTGATTGGATTTATGTTTTTGACATTCAACATATTTCTTCTTGTTATTACAGAGAGAATGGTTAATGTGCAGAATCAAAAAGACCGCCAGCTTATAGAGGATATGAGCTCTGTTATTGAGGGAGAAATCGAGCTTGCAGCAGGAGTTGAGGATGGTTATTCAAGGACATTTGAAATCCCGCAAACACTAAAAGGCATTGATTACTCAGTAAAACTTATAAGCTCAACCACCATGGGAACAAATTATAGCGAGTTAGTGCTTAAATACATTAATTTTACAAAAACTCATGAAACAGTAAAAAAACTGCCAAAAAACGTTGATGGCATTATTGACAAAGGAGAAAATAATATATCAAAAAATGCAGGAATCATCTGCTTAAATACATGCTCATAAAAAGAGGCAATTTAAATGAAAAAAGCCCAAACATGGTCTTTAGATGTGATGATAGCAATATTTATATTTATTGTTGTGATTATAGGATTTTTTTATATTATTGATATGTCGTCAAAACCTAATAAAGCAGAAAAGCTTAAAGAGGAAGGTGAAACAGTTCCTGATATCCTGATATCATCAGGAACAGGTGAAAACCAAACTGCTGTTCTGGAAAAAAAGGTTGATGAAGGAAAAATAGACGAGCTTGTTGAAAAAAGCAAGACTAAAGAAGGCTATGAAAACCTTAAGAAAGAGCTTGGCATAGACGGAGAGTTCTACATCCATTTTGAGGATGATGATGGAAACATAATCTATATAAATGAAAGTGCGGGAACTGTTGGCATAGGCAGCGATAGCGTAACCATAAAAGAAGAGTAATAGCCAAAGCCTATTGGATTTTTCCTTAGTCCAGTACAAGCCAAATTTCTCTCTTGTAACTCTTAAATTAACAAAATAATTTAAATACTAGATGATAAACAATATATTAAGAATGCACAAAAAGGCATATTTTTTCACATTAGACGCTTTTATTGCAACAAGCATTATAGTTATTGGCATTTCTTTAATCTTGTTTGCCCGAACAAACAAGCCTTATGAGATGCAGACTGCTTTTCTTTCCCAGGATGTTATAGACACTGCCTCATCAATAAAGATTTATGAGGTAAGTGATAATGAATATGTAAATAATTTAACAGCAGACGGGAACATAACAAACACACAAAATACTGTTTTAGAGCAAGTAGGGGAATTTTGCTTTAAGGGTATGAACAGCACAGCAGGCAATTTCACAGAAAAGGTCTTCTTAAGGATAATCCCCCTAGAGTATAACTTCCAGTTATTAATTAAGGATGGAAGTAATATATTGTTTAATTATACAAAGGGAAAAGGTATGGAAACCTCAAGAGTCCTGATATCATCAAAAAATATAATCTTTGGGCAGATAAATGATTCAACTATGTGGGGACCTTATACATCAGAGGTAATAACATGGCAATAAAAAATAAAAAAGGAGTATTTTTCACATTTATGGCAATCCTTGTTGTAAGTGTTTTAGTTTTATCATTTTCTTCTGATGTTTATGTCACTTCAAAAAATAAGATCCCTATACTTAAATCAAGAGTTAAAACAGCTGATAATTATTTAAGAAATCTTGAAACATCTTACCTGAAAACCTCATTGTATACAAGCAGCTATAATGCACTTAAGTCCATTATCTTATACATAAACCAAACAGATTTTCTAGCTGATGAGAATGATTTAAACTCAAAGTTTGAGGAAATCCTGTTAAATGGCTCAATAAACGGAGAAAACATTAAAACCAAGTACAACATAAATTTGATGGAGGAAAACACATTTATCTACAGGCTTGAAGATATTGAGAATATGTCACAGGATGTATTGCATATAACAACAAGCTTTGATAAGGATAATATAAACACTTTAATATTTCAGTCTAATGATACGGGGCCATGGCAGGTTGGCGTTAATTTAACTGTAAATTATTCTGTTGATGCAGGAATTGCTTTATGGAACAAAACAAAAACAATTAGTATAGTCATAAGCATATTTGGTTTTGATGACCCTTTATATCTTATAAATCCAGATGTTCCTTACTTTCACCCAATAAAGGAAACCCCTTTTAATGACACAGAGTGGAATGTTAGTACACTAAACGAGCATATTGCAAACGCAACTTACAGGCACGAATCTAATGAATCCACTGAGCACTCACCGAGCTATCTTATGAGATTTTATAATAATACTTCACCTTCATTATGCTGCGGCATTGAATCAATGATAAATGAAACATTATCTGATGAAAGGTATAAGAGTTATGTTGATTACTGCTTCTGGAGTGATGAGTGTGAGGGTTATGGAGTTTGGTTATATAATATAACAGGTATAACAACACCAAGTTATCCATTTAAGCTTGATGCATACCATGTTGCTCAATACAATATGACAAAAGAGGCAGTAATCTCTTAAGATGAATTATTATAACTTAATTTCAAATTCATACAATGAATTACACAAAGAAGAGCAGTTAAAGAAGATAAGGATAATAAAAGATAATCTAAAACTAAAAAAACAGGACCTTCTTCTGGATGTTGGCTGCGGAACAGGAATTTTCGCAGAAGAGTTTAACTGTATAAAAATAGGTGTTGATCCAGCCATAAACCTCTTAAATCAGGGAAAGAATGCATTTTACATACAGGCATCTGCTGAAAATCTGCCATTTAAAGACAATTCTTTCGACACTGTTATATCTATTACTGCAATTCACAACTTTAAGGATATAAGGAAATGCTTGGAGGAGATAAAAAGGGTTTCCAGAAAAAATATTGCATTAAGCATATTGAAAAGATCAGCTAAAATAAATGAGATAAAAGATAACATAAAAAAATCATTTAAAATAACAAAAACAATTGAGGAAAACCAAGACATAATCTTCTTTGCCAAAAGATAACTTTTATATAATATTAGGTTTATCTTTAAATTATAGTATACAATAACAAGGTGATAAACAATGAATGTTCCAGATGAGATAATGAAACTAGCTAAATCATTGAAGGATAATGGTCTTGCTGCAAGCATGCATGATGCAATAGAACTGGCAAAAAACATGATTGGAAAGCCAAAGGAAAAGCCAGAGGTTAAGGTAAAAGAACCTAAAATCATTAAGCAGGATTTTGAAAAGCACAAGGAAGAAAAGCTTGAAGAAACAGTTGAGGAAGTTGAAGCTAAAGAAGAATCAATTGAAGAAGAAAAAGAGATTGAGGAGCCAATAGAAGAAAAGTCTGAAACTTGTGAGGAAATAACTGAAGAGGCTGAAGAAATAAAAAAAGAGTCAGAAATGCCTGAGGAACCAAAGGAAGCTGAAGAACCAACAGAAAAAAAGCCAGTTGAGAAGCAGGAAACCATTGAACAAGCTGTGGAAGAGGAGAGTTTAACTAGTGAAGCTGAGGAAATAAAAAATGATGAAAAACCTGGAGAGATAGACACAGAACCTGAAGAACAACAAGAAGAAATCAAGATTGAAGAGCCAAGCGAAGAAATTGAACTTGAAGAAAAAAAAGAAAAGCTTCCAACAGTTGATGATATAGAGCCTGTTGATAGAACAAAGCCAGATTATGATATTACAAAAGAAGAAAAAACAGTAGAAGAACTGATGGAAGAAAATTCTGAATCTATTTATGTGGAAGATGATAATAAGGAAGTTAAAGAGCCTAAAGAAAAAGAACAAGAGCAAATTGAGCAATCCGAAGAAGAAAACTCGGAAGAAAAGCCAGATGAAAACATAGAAGAACAGCAAAACTCTGAAGAGGAAAAAAGAGAAAAAGAGCATAAGAGTGAAAAACATTATGCCGAAGATAATGTTGATTTAACAAAGGTTTTTAGTTTTAGAAATAAATAAAAAAAGGTGTTTTTTTGTTAAACTATATTAATCTCAAATACAAACCACAGAAAACTGATTTGATATGTGAATTCTATCTAGAGCCAAATAATACAACTATTGAAAAGGCTGCAAGCCATGTTGCACTAGAGTCTTCTATAGGGACATGGACTGATATTGGTACTATGAACAAAAGAATAGCTAAAACCCTAAAGCCGAGTGTTTTCTATATTAACAAGAAAAAAAATATAATAAAAATCGCCTACAATGCAAATTTATTTGAAAAGGGCAATATGCCTCAAATCCTTTCAAGCATTGCAGGAAATATATTTGGTATGAGTGCATTAAATAATCTGCGTTTATTGGATATTTCTTTTCCAGAATCAATAATAAAATCATTTAAAGGCCCAGGATTTGGAATAAATGGCATAAGAAAGATTATCGGAATTAGAAAAAGGCCTTTAACAGGCACTATAATAAAGCCAAAGCTAGGTTTAAATGAAAAAGAGCATGCAAAAGTAGCTTATGATGCCTGGACAGGCGGACTTGATATTGTTAAAGATGATGAAAACCTTACCTCTATGAAGTTTAATAAATTCAATAAAAGGGTTATTGAAACCCTGAAAATGAGGAACAAGGCAGAGAAAGAAACAGGAGAAACTAAAATATATATGCCAAATGTGACTGCTGAAACAAATGAAATGATGAAAAGAGCAAGGTTTGTTAAGGCAAATGGCGGAAGGTATGTTATGATAGATATTATTACTTCTGGCTGGTCTGCACTACAGACATTAAGGAATGCTGATTTAGGGCTTGTTATACATGCTCATCGTGCTGGACATGCTGCATTCACAAGAAATGAAAAGCATGGAATAAGCATGCTTGCTATTGCAAAGATTGCAAGGCTTATAGGTGTTGACCAGCTTCATATCGGTGCAATAGTCGGAAAGATGACTGGAACAAAGTATGAGGTAAAGGATATTGGAGAAAATATAGAAGAACAATTAATACATAAAAATGGTTATCATATGCTTGAGCAAAAATGGTATAATATAAAGCCAACCCTTGCAGTATGCTCTGGCGGCCTGCATCCTGGATGCGTGCCAAGCTTAATGAGAGCAATGGGAAATAACATAGTTATTCAGTGCGGCGGCGGC
>JAHIFA010000041.1 GCA_018901315.1 Nanobdellota archaeon
AAGCAAGACAGATAATTTTACAATAATCAATAGGGCACCTGTTTTAATCTCAATTATGCCTAATGAGACATGGAACGAAGACACAATACTTACTGGCCGCGACTTAGATGATTACTTTATGGATCCTGATGGAGAAACATTAACATTCACAAGTACAAGCATTCCAAATATTAATGTTTCAATAGATAATGTAACACATGTTGTTACATATACCCCTCAGGCAAACTTCTATGGCAACAGGACAGTAAAGTTCTATGCATATGATCCCCATGATGCAAGGGCAGAAAGCAATGTAGTTTATCTCTTTGTTATAGATGTCCCAGACCTAATTCCTCCACCCCCTCCAACAGCAGGCGGTGGTGGAGCAGGAATAATCTGTGAGGAATTGTGGGAATGCAGTGAATGGGGTAAATGTCTTCCATCAGGAATACAGATAAGGATATGCAAAGATCTTACAGACTGTGGAACAGAGTTCAGAAAACCGTTTGAGAGCATGGACTGTGAGTATGTAGGAACATGTTCTGACCTTATAAAGAATTGCCATAATGGATTATGTGAAGAGGGAGTTGACTGTGGAGGACCTTGCAAGCCATGTCCAACTTGTTTTGATGGCATACAAAACCAGGGAGAGGAAGGAATAGATTGTGGCGGGCCTTGTAGGCCATGCCCTACATGCTCTGACGGCATACAAAACCAAGGTGAAGAAGATATTGACTGTGGAGGTCCATGTCCCCCATGTCCAAGCTGCTCTGATGGAATAAAGAACTGCCATCATGGCTTATGTGAAGAGAAGATTGATTGCGGCGGCCCATGCCCTGCATGCAAGGAAATAGAGATACCTGCTGTTGTTAAAAGAGCTATATGGCCAACTATCCTATTGATAATACTGCTCATTTTAGCAATAATATTTATTATAATCAGATACCACAAATACTATCAGCCTTTTATCGCAAAGATGTTTATGAAGTTTATGCCCTTAGTTGTATTATTTAAGAAGAAGAAAAAGATTGTGCCAGAAGAATTAAAAGTAAGGGAATCAATATTATTAAGATTATACAAACTTGAAAAGAATATTGATAAGAAAAGCACAGAAGAGCTTTCAAAGGAATTTGTTAAAATAATCAGGGATTTCCTGAGTGATTTGCTAAAGATAGATTATGAGTTTACATATGAGGAATTCTGCAAGGAAATAGAAAAACATAAAATTTCAATGCCATTAAGGATAATGCTCGTAACCTTCTTCAAGAAAGTGTCTGAAATAGGTTACAAAGGCTATAAAATGAAAAAGCCAGAGTTAAGAGAGCTGATTAATGAGGCAAGAATTATAGTAAAGCTTGGCTCAGAGGAATACTTAGAAGGCAAAACAGAAAAAGAGGAATTTAAGAAAAAAGAATTAGGAGAAAAACGAAAAATCAGAAAAGAATCCAAGTTAATGCTGGAAATATATAAGGATTTAATTAAAGCAAAAAAATCCATAAAAGAGTCAGATATTGACTCTGCCAAACTTGCTTATATTAGGATAAAAGAGCTTTACGAAGAGCTGCCTGTTAATGATAAAAGAAAAATCTATAGAAAGATTGTTTGGTTATACAATAAGATAAAGGAAAAAGAGCTAGATAAGGTTAAAATAAGCTAAAAAATGAAAAGACTAAAAAAAGAGATAAACAAAAAGCAGTTTAAGTCTATAGTACTTATGTTCTTGGTAATTAGTGTTATGTATTCAATTGCCTTAATAGATGAGGGAGGGATTGAATCTTTTATCCATGAGGTTAGTGCAGGAACAAATAGTCTTGCCAGCTTTTTCTTAAGACCAAGCATAACTGGCTTTGCTACAATCTTTGCCAACAGCCCTCCATCTTTTAACCCAAGCCCTCCTGACTATAATCTAACAGAAGACACACTTTTTGAAGTTCAGATAAATGCAACAGATCCTAATAATGATACAATTATCTTTACAGATAATTCTGAGGCACCTGAAGTTAATTGGCCTGTTTTTGAGATGAATGGTACTGGCTTCATTTCTTTTACGCCAACAAATGATGATGTAGGTAATCATACAATAGGCATTAGTATTGAAGATAGAATTAATGACCCTGTAACAGAGAATGTTGTTTTTAGTGTGGCTAATGTCAATGATCCCCCCCAGATAATGAATTGGACACCATTAAGCTTGACACCAGAAACAACAGAAAATAATACCCTTGGCTTTTCATTTGAGTATAATGCAACAGACCCCGACATCCCTTATGGGGATTATTTGACAGTGAGATGGATTGTTGATGGTATTATTAATTCAACAACAGTTAACGAGACAACTGACTCTTGGAGTCTTACTACTGGATTTTGCGAGCCACGCTATAGGAACATAACTCTTGAAGTAAGTGACACATCAAATGAAACAGATAGTATAACATGGAATTTAAGCATAACCAATGTCAACAGAGA
>JAHIFA010000042.1 GCA_018901315.1 Nanobdellota archaeon
CACTTTGTTTAACAATTTTATGAATACTTTCTGCAAAACCCCATCCAAATATTGTAGCCATCTGTTCAATGTCAGCAAGAGCTTTGTTTACTTTTCCCCATGTGCCAAGAAGGCTGCATATCTTCTCTGCAAGATTTAATATTTTTTCAAGTGTTGTTATCCATTCCTGCTTTACAAGCCAGCTGTCCTGTGCATCTTTTATTTTGTTCTTCACACTCTCGCTTAGTTCTCCGATAGGCAAATTATAGAAATCTATTGTAAAGTCAACAGGTTCCTTTTCAGGGTTTTGCACTATTGTATCTCCACAGATTTTTGATATAATAGATAATGTGCAATTTATTGATAATGAATCTTCGGGCATGCTTTCCTGGTTTAGCGTCATAACAATATAAGGGTCAGTGGATTTTTCATTAATCAGTTCATAGCTGCTGATATAACTCATATCTCCGCTGCATTCAACGTCCATAGCTAATATTAATACTTCAGTGTATATTGGTTTCAATACAACATGAACATATTCTTTTTGGTTTATTAGCTCAGTTGTCTGCCTGTCAATTGCCAATGGCATCTTTTCAAGGCTTCCAACCATCCAATAATTAGGATTTTCTTCATTGTCTAATCCAAGCACCTCAACATTAACACTCTTTTCAACCTCATTTTCAACAAGGTCAGAAAACTTAAACTTTAATACTCCTTTTATTGGTCCTGAAGCAACCTCTGTTGTTGTCCATTCGCAAATCCATTTTGTTTCATTTTTTGTGCATAAGGCTTTTTCATCCTTGCCCAAGCCAATGGCTGATAAATCTGCACTTGCTGTTACAGTTGTTTTGTCCTTAAGAACTGCTTTAATATACAGCTTATCTCCTGATACTATTTCATCCTGACCGTATGTTCTATTATTCAAAGGCATGATTTCTATATCCCTTATTAATAAAGGAGCCTTGCTGTCAATAACAAATGTTTCTGAAAGCACGCTGTTATCAAGATCAACACTGTTTCCAGCGTCATCCTCTGAATTAGGGCTGACAAATAAATTCACAGATGATCCATCTGCTGCACTAAAACTAATCTTATCAAAGCTGCATTTCCAGTTTCCACTGCTTTCAATGCAGTTATTTGCCTTTATTTTTTCACCATCAACCAAAAGCCAAATCTTTTTTAGATTAAAACCAGAATCCTTTTCCTCAACCTCAACAGTAATTTCATTGTTTTTCCCAGCATATTTTATATTATCATATTCTCCTATTGTATTTTTTATTGATTTGACAACAGGGCCTGTCTTATCAAGCTTAAATTCATGGCTTAGGGTCTGTTTTGCATTGTTTCCAACAGCATCTGCTGCCTCAACCTCAATATTAATCTTGCCAGAATCACTCAGCTTTATTATTACAGACCATGTGCATGTTGAAATGCCATTATTATTAACACAGCTGGCTATCTTGTTTTTATAGCTAGGTTCATCTTTATTCAGCTCTGACAAGTCAGCAACAACTTTATCCAAAGACTCATCTTCAACTTCTATGCTTACAATTGCTGATATTGGTTTTGTTGAAACATAACCTATCTCATTGCCCTCAGAGGTAATCTCAAATGAATCTTTGTTGATCTTTGGATTTGTTTCATCAACTGTTAGTCTTTCACATTTAAGCTCAGAAACCTGGTTAAGTCTATCATATGCTGCTATGCATACATTAGCAGAGCCTGTTCCTGAAACAAAATCAGATGTTTTAAACTGCAGTTCTCTTGAATCAAGATATGAGGAATCATTAATCTTTATTTCCTTAACAACAGTTGCCATATCATTTTTGCAGATGATTATTTTGCTTAGTCCAGAGCCCATGCTTGTATCATAAGCATAATCTCTCACACTATATTTTACAGTTAGATTTCCCTTTTTTGTTATCTTTGGATTTATGATAAACGAATCTATTGTCGGGCCTTTTCCATCAACAACAAATGTGCCTGCATAAGTGTTAACATTATTCTCAGAATCATCTTTTAAGTTTAGTGTAAAGGAATGTGTTTTTGCCTCTAATGTGTTTTTGTTTATTCCTAAAAAGCATGTAAAGTAATCCCCAGACGCCCTGCAGCTGTTAAACTGAATATCATTAAAAAATACTTGATTAGGCAATATGTTATCATCCCCTGAAATAGAAACATCTGCTTTAACATATGTCAAATCACTTTTTTTTCTATAGCCTTCTACTTCATCCTTGCCAAAAATACCAACATTGTTTATTCCTGCAAAAACACTTGCGCTGTATATTGGTAGTGCAATTATTATGCATACCATAAACAATGCAGCTATCTTTTCCTTCATCTTAATACCGGCTCAAGGCTTGCCCTGTAATTTTTTGAATATTCTTCTATTTTATTCATCTCATCAATATCATCATGCTTTCTTTCAGATTCTGGGATTCCAGGAATATCTATATACAATGAATAAAATTCTATATTATCATAATTTATTATATTGCCTGCATCCCAGGCAATGGTCTCATCAAATGCTAGTCCGCCTGCAGGGAAAGGATTAAACTCAA
>JAHIFA010000043.1 GCA_018901315.1 Nanobdellota archaeon
GGAGTTTGCCTGCGAAACTGATGATGACTGCATTCCATTGCCATCTGACTGCCATCCGATGCTTTGCATAAACAAAGAGTATGAATCCAACTATGAAAGACCAGAAGTATGCACTGAGCTTTTTGCATTAGAAGCAGCATACAAGCCAGAAGATTGTGGTTGCATTGAAAGCAAATGTGTTAATAAGAACCTTGGAAGAGGCCCTGAAATCTAGAAAATAATTTTTCAAGAACAGCAGAACTAAACTAGAGATGCACTGGAGCTAAAAAAAGGTTCACCACTTAAAGAATGATCAACTGCTCTAACAACATCATCAATTTTGTATGGCTTATTAATTTGTTTAAATCCTACATTTTGAATTAATCTTCTTATTTTTTCTGCAATTTCTTCATCAGCCAGTACAATCACAGGTGCCTGAGCAAGGTTTAGGTAATCAATAACATAATCTTTAAATGACTCTATTCTTTTTCTGAGCTCAGCTTTATAATAAAATAACCCAGTATCATAAAGAACTAAATCATATTCAACAGGATTCATTGGATTTTTTGTAGCAGTTAGGCCTCTCATCATTTCATCTCCCCTAACAACATAATTAACTTCATGCCCTTCCTGCTTAAGCCTTGCAACTAAGTCATCATGTATAGGGCTGGGCTTACCCCTTTCCTTTTCCTGCGGCCCACCAAATAATATATTTGCCATACTATGAGGATTATTACCTTAATTTATATACATTTTGTTTTGTTCCATTTTAGATGAAGAAAAATTTATAAGTTTCAACTAATCCTTAATTACTATGAAAACAGCAAAACTTGAAGATATCACTTCAAAAGAATTTTTAAATAAAGCTTTAGAAAATGCCAAATCCTGGTGTCAGCTTAATCTCCCAACTTGCCTTCAGGGATTTCAAAATGGATTTGATTATCCCACATTTAGGTATATCATTGATAATGATTTAGTTGGCACAGCTATGGCCTTGGATAACAAAAAACCTGGGTTAATAAGGGTTTCAGCAGAACAATTAAAATGGTATAAACAAAAAGAGGATCATTTTAAAGCATATGGCCTTAAGGAACCTGAAACAGACCCCAGGTCAATGTTTGTCCATGAAATCACAGAATTTATAGTTAGTAAAACTCCAGAGGTATTTTTACATTATTTTCCAAAAAGGGAATTTCCTCATTCTATTGCACGACAAATAGAAAACATCAACCGCAGAGAACGCGGTTTAAGGGAATGGCTTGAGTATTAAACTGAGCCCAGAATATTTATATTTGACTTTACTAAACCAAATAGTCCCTCTCAATCTGAATATATTATCAAATTATGTTTTTTATTCATCTATTTTTAGATAGTTATTCCAAAACAATTATTATGTGGTTTCTAAATATTTATAAAATCAGGGCCAAATTATCCTTATGATGTATTATGGAAAATCCGTTAGAAGTTAAATTATCTGGCTTTAATGTTGATGTTGACGGCTTAAAAGAGGCAAAATCCATTCTTGAGAAAGAGGATTTCTCAGAAAAGGAAAGGAATGAAGTATTGTATATTCTTAGAAATTTAACACCTGAAACAATTTCAGCATCAGCAGCAAGAATCTCAAGAGATCCAAGGCCAATACATGAACTAAGAAAAGAAGCAAGGACTGATGTAAAAAAAGCAAGAGCATCAAACAAGGCAATAATATTCACAATGGGTCACAAATCAGTTGCAGAGCATGCATTTTTCAATTTTGCTATTACTGGTGTCTCAAGAAGGGCTGTTGAAGAGCTTGAAAAACCAAGGCTGCAGTCATATACTGAAAAATCACAGCGCTATATAACGCTGGAAGGGGATTTTGTGATTCCAAAAGAAATTCAGGCATCTTTTCTTGAACCAAAATTCATAGAGTTAATTGAGCTGCAAAATAAGTTTTATGACAATAACCTTCAAAAAATTACTGACTGGCACCACAGGCAGGATTATTCTGAATTGTTTGAAGCATTAGGTTACACTAATAACACTAAAAAAAAAATAGGAACAATAGAAGGCCTTGGAAAAGAGGATGCAAGATATTCATTGGCACAGGCAACACAAGCCCAGTTAGTGTTATCAGCATCTGCAAGAAATCTTGAGGTATTGATTACAAGATTAAGAAGCTCTGACATTGAGGAATTTAAAGACCTGGGTGAGAAAATATTCATGGAGATAGATGGTATTGCACCTTCTGTAATAAAATACACAGAGCCAGTTGATTATTTTGCAAAGACAAGGCCAGAACTAAGAAAACATGTTGCAGATTTAATTAAA
>JAHIFA010000007.1 GCA_018901315.1 Nanobdellota archaeon
AGAGCAACATGCTCAGGAGGTGGTAAAAATTGATTTAACTGGAAAATCTGTTTTAATGATAATAGCTCCATCTAACTTTAGGGATGAGGAATTATTAGACACAAAAGAGGTTCTTGAAAATTATAATGCAGATGTTGTTGTTGCATCAAAAGGTGTTGAAAAAGCAAAGGGCTCACTTGGAGCAGTAGTTGATGTTGATTTAGATGTTTCAGAAATTAATATTAATGATTATGATGCAGTTGCTTTTGTTGGAGGTCCTGGAGCAGATGTTTATTTTAATGATGAAACTGCACTTAAAATTGCAAAAGATTTTTATAATAATGGAAAAATAACAGCTGCAATATGCATTGCTCCTGTGATACTTGCAAATGCAGGTGTTTTAGATGGCAAAAAAGCAACTGTTTTTTCAACAGGAAAAAATGATATTATTGCCAAGGGTGCAGCATATACAGGTGAATCTGTTACCCAGGATGGCAGAATAATAACAGCAAATGGGACAAATGCTGCAAAAAGCTTTGGCCAGGCAATAGCAAAAGAGCTTGCAAAATAAAAAGGTGATAAAATGTTAATAGGAAATGTAAAAATTAACTGGCTTGGACATTCAAGCTTTAAGATAACAAACAAAAAAGTCATTTATATTGACCCATACAATGTTCCGCCTGAGGAGAAGGCAGACATAATTCTTATAACTCACAGCCACTCTGACCATTGCAGCGTAGAGGACATAAAAGGGATTGTAAGGGATGGAACAATTATTCTTATACCTCCAGACTGCCAGAGCAAGCTGTCAGATATTCAGGGCATAGATGTTCATCTTGTAAAGCCTGGAAAAAAGATTGGAGCCCTTGGCACAATTATAGAGGCAGTTCCTGCTTATAATATTAACAAAAATTTTCATGAAAAAGCAAATGAATGGATTGGCTACATAATAAATATTGATGGCAAAAGAATTTATCATGCTGGAGACACTGACTTTATTCCGGAGATGAAAAAACTGAAAGAGATTGATGTAGCATTGCTTCCTGTTGGCGGAAAATACACAATGGATGCAGCTGAGGCAGCAAAAGCAGCAAATGCAATAAAGCCAAAGGTCGCTGTTCCAATGCACTATGGCTCAATTGTTGGCTCAAAAGAAGATGCAAAAAAATTCAAGAAGTTATGCAATGTTGAAGTAGAAATCATGGAACACTGATTATTTATTTTCTCATTGGACACTGGACATCCTGCAATAAGCAATTTAAATAAGAATATCTTTTTTCTTTTTATGAAACAGACAGCAATAGTTAATCTGCCATTGCATGATGGAAAAGCGCCAAGATGGCTTTTTGGCCGCATGGTTGAGATGTCTTCTGCAATAGTTAATACAGTTGTTGATGAATATGGCCAGAATGAGTTCATAAAAAGAATTTCAAATCCATATTGGTTTCAGGCCTTAAGCTGTGTTATAGGTTATGACTTTCATTCAAGCGGAACTACAACTGTTACTTGTGGCGCATTAAAAGAGGCATTGAAAAAGCAAAATCTTGGAGTTTTTATTGCAGGCGGTAAGGGAAGAACCTCAAGAAAAACACCAGAGGAAATTGAAAAATTTTCTGAGAATACAAATTTGTCAACATCAAAGATTGAGAGACTGAAATACTCAAGCAGAATGTCAGCAAAAGTTGATTCTGCTGTTCTTCAGGATGGCTATCAGCTTTATCATCACTGCTTCTTTTTCACAGAAAAAGGAAAATGGTCTGTTGTCCAGCAGGGCATGAATAATCTTAATAATTATGCAAGAAGATATCACTGGCTTTCTGATGGCATTAAAAGCTTTGTTGATGAGCCGCAGAATGCAGTCTGCTGCGATGTAAAGGAAGATAAAGTACTTGACATGTCTGCAAAAGAAAGCGCTGATGCAAGAAAAACATCTGTTGATATTATCAAGGATAATCCAAAACATCTTGAAAAATATTTTACTCCATCTGTCCAAAGAACACTTTTTAATTTCAACAGGCATGCAATTAAATTCACAATGCCGCCCCACCATGAGATTTCAGATATGGCAAACATAAATATCAAAACATTGCAAAAAGCTTATGAGATACAGCCAGAGAATTATGAGGAATTGATTGCTATTAAAGGTGTTGGGCCGAAGACAGTAAGGAGTTTGGCCTTAATCTCAAGCTTAATTTACGGCGACAAGGTAAGCTGGGAAGACCCTGTTAAGTATTCATTTGCCCACGGAGGAAAAGATGGAATTCCATACCCAGTTGACAAACAGCTAATGGACTCCTCAACAGAAACACTAAGGAACGCAATAAGGCAGTCAAAGCTAGGCCAGAAAGACAAATTAAATGCATTGAAAAAGCTAGGCAGTTTCTTCTGATTTTAAATTTTTTAAAGGCAACTAATCCAAAGATTTTTATATCTAAAAAATTAATTTATTTTTATGGAAAAAGTCAAATTCAAAAATTTAAGAAATAAAACTTTAGTAGGAAATTTATACACTACAAATTCTAAATCAATAATCCTTATGGCACATGGTTTCACAGGAGATAAATCAGGAGAGGG
>JAHIFA010000044.1 GCA_018901315.1 Nanobdellota archaeon
AGTCCATTCCTTCTGCGAGCTCTTCACCAGGGGTTACTATTGTTTTGTCTTCTACTAATAATTTTCCCATTTTTTCACCTTGTTGTTTATTTTGTCTTTAATATTTTTGTTTCAATCTCACCGTGAGTCATGCTGTTTAATTTGTCAAATAAATCCTGTTTTAATCCAGCAGGCATTTCAACAATACATTTCCATGAGCCATCATTAAGCCATTCGTCTTTGATTATCCTTGAAAAACCCTTTACAACAGAATACATTTTTGCAGCATAAGTTGCAGGAATTTTTATTTCAATTTCATCAATCTCAAACTTTATTGGCAAAATAATCCTTAGTTTTTTTAATATTTCATCTATTTGCTTTTCCTGCGGTTTAAATTCATCAATATGTATTTTTGCCTCTTCAAATGCATTCTCTATCCTTGTTATTGGATGTGGAAGACTTGTTCTAGGGTCAACCCCATTTGTATGTATAAAATTAACTATTCTCTTTTTCTTTTCATCTCTTAATTTTTGCTTGTACTCAGCTGTTAGCTGTATCTCGCCATCTTTTATTATGATTTTTGCAACTTCCTTGACATCTATTGTGTTAAATAACTGCTGCACTAATTTTTCAGATGCAAGCAATCCCTTTTTTGCATCAGTAAATATTTTTTCATTTGTGATTACATCTTCTATGGCTATATCTTTTCCCTGCTTGAATGCTATTGCATTATCTGAATTTATGACAACTTCAAAGTTCTCCCCGCCTTTTTTTAATTTTGCAAGATTAATTGAGAATTTCTCCCTGTCATATGTTTGTTGTCCTTGAGCCATTATAAGCACCTTTATTTCTTTGATTTAGATTCATTAAAACTTTTTTCTATCTGATCTTTTGTTATTTTTCTGAATTTTTTTTCATCTGTCTTTATGTAAGCAGCATCTATTCTGCTTGGATTAAAATCTTTGCCCAAAACATTGCAAAAAGTAGAAACTATAAGCTTAAATGCCTCGTCAATAGTTATTGAATCTTTATATTTTTTATGCAATATTTCTTCTATTTCCGGTTCTTTCTCACCAATTGCAGTTGCCTTATACTGGAAGAATATTCCTGTTGGGTCTGTCTCAAAAAGCTTTGGAGTTCCATTATCAATGCCTGCTACAAGAATTGAAACGCCAAAAGGCCTTAGCCCTGCCTGCTGCGTGCATATCTGCTTTAGGTTGCAGATATCCTTTACAACAGTCAATGTGTCTATTGGGCTGTCATAAGTTACCTTATGCTGCTGTGCCTTTAGCTGTGCCATCTCAATCAGCACTCTTGCATCAGACAATATTCCAGCAGCTGTTGCCACAATGTGCTCGTCAACCTGAAATATCTTTTCTATTGCATCTGACACTACCAATGGATCAACTATTCTTTTGTCTGTAACCAGTAAAATACCATCCTTGCATACAATTCCAACAGCGGTTGAACCCTGCCTAACTGTTTTCTTTGCATACTCAACCTGCAATAGCCTGCCGTCTGGGCTGAACATTGCGATTGACCTGTCATAACCCATCATTTGATGCTGCATTTGTTCCATTTTAACACCCCATATTTGTTTGTTTATTATTACATAGCAAGATATTTTTTATCTGCCTTATTTATCATTCCTGAAACACCAACACTTTTTACAAATATCTGCTGTTTTTTAAAACTCTTTATTAGTGTTAATGCTGTTCTTAGCTTATCAACATGCTTATTGTTTACTTTTATCATGCCCATTTGTTTTTTTTGGTTCCATTTGTCTGGCAAAACCCAAATCCCTGCTTTTGCTGTCTCAATCTCACCTAAAAAACTAAGTGAAGACTGCCAAATAAGGCTTGAAACTTCTGAAAAAGATTTTATGTCCTTTTTAGAGATAATCTCAAATACCAAATATCTTTTTTTCTCTCTTAAGCTTGGCAGAACAGGTTTAATTTTCTTTGCCAATAAGCATCGCCCCAACAAATTTTTTATAGAGAAAACAATTCTTTTTGCCTTCGTCTTTCCTTTTCTCCAACAAGAGAGGATAAATCTATTATATATAAAGCTTTGGTTTTTTAATAATTATTTACTTATTAGTAGTTAAAAAACCAAAAGATTTATATATCTCTTGTTATAATATAACAATATTATGAAAAAACCAATTATTTCAGCAGCATATTTGCGCGTGGTGTATAGTGATGAACATCTTATTAATTGTGCTTAC
>JAHIFA010000045.1 GCA_018901315.1 Nanobdellota archaeon
TCTGGATTAAATACAACATCTGTTAATTCAGATATTACAACAGCCTGCTTTGGATTAGAATCAGCAACAACAAACTTCAGGCTTCCAAGGCCAAAACCCATCATGCTCTCGCTTAGTGCCTCATAAATCTCATTCATGCCGCCATATTCCCTTCTTCTTCTGGTTCCGCCCAATGATACAATGTCCCCTTTTACAACTGGCTTTCCAAGAAGCCCTTGTTTAAAAATATGTGGTGGGGCATTTATCATAACGCCCTTGCTTGCAGGGGCTATGATAACCTTTTTTGCCTCTTTAATATCTGCCTTGGTTATCTTAACAACTTCTCCAATACCTGTCTTTGCATTCCTTCTTGTGATGCCATCCATCCTTACTATATTAAGGCCTATATCTCCTGGATAAGCACGGTCAGCTATTGCAACAGTCTCCCTTTCACCTGTTATTTTAACTATTTCACCAGGCCTAACTCCAATTTCCTGCATAAAATTAGAGTCTATTCTAACAATGCTCTTATTAACATCATCCTGCAAAGCTTCTATTACCTTTAGTTTTAGCTCTTTTTCTGGCATTTTCCCCCTTTAAGCTATTATTAACCTAATAAATAAATGTTTTGGTTTTAGAACTAAGCTTTCTTAGGCTTTACCTTTGGCAATGGTATTGATGGAGGCAGATTAACATCCCTGCTTAGAATCAATGCCTCTATGTTGCATTTCTCAAGCACTGTATTTAAGACAGCAGTCATAACATCGCTTTCTGCTTTTTTATCCTTTTTCCACTGCTTTAAAATATCTTCTGCCTTTTTCTTGTCCTCTACAACAATAACATTCCCCTTAATAAGCAAGCTGCCTATTTTTGGCTCGTAGTTTGATGTAAACTCAAAGCCAAATCTTAGTCCTTCCTGGTTCTCTCTTTTAATTGGAACACCTATTTTGTCAATCTCCTTTATAGCAACATTATTGTTGATTTTTATTTCTCCCCTCACATCCCCTATTCTTTCAATATTTATTTTATTTAAATCAAATCCTATTATAGCCATAATTATCACCAAAACCCAAAAAACATATTTGGTATTTAAAGCTTTGCACAAATTTATGGAAAGTTTTAAATATGCCTCAGTTTCCCTTTTTCATATGAGTTCAGTAAGAAAAATGGGTTCATAGATTATTTCTTTTAACTAGATTTATTTATATTCAAATTAAACTATAAAAGGTGTTTATTATGGAAAAAGTGCATGATTTCAAATGGGAAAAAGGAATGAGCGTTAAATCGCTTGCAGACAAGATAGGAAGGGTTGGGTTTCAGGGAGCAGAGCTTGCAAGGGCATCCAATATAATTGTAAAGATGAAAAAAGAAGGGACAAAGATATTTTTTACCTTTACATCTAATATGGTTACATCCGGCTTAAGGGGCTTTTTTGCCCAGATGATTAAACTTAAAATGGCAGATATCATAGTGACAACTATTGGCGGACTTGAGGAGGATTTTATGAAAGCTATTGGAGAGAAATTCATAATTGGTGACTTTAACATGGATGATGTTGAACTTTATGAGAAAGGGGTTAACAGGGTTGGAAACCTTTTCATAAGAAATGAGAGCTATGCAAGGTTTGAGGATATGATCCAGCCATTATTGCAAAAGTTTTATGAAAAGAAAAAAATATGGCCTGTTTCAGAACTATTGAAGGAAATAGGATTAACATTAAATGATGAAAACTCAATCTTGTATCAGGCAGCAAAAAACAATGTACCAATATTCTGCCCTGCAATAACAGACGGCGCATTTGGATTTCATTTGTTTATGTTCCAGCAAAAGCATCCTGATTTTGTTGTTGATGTTGTAAAGGATTTTGCAAACATATTGTTTTCAACAAGCCATGATGAGAGAAAGGGGATAATCTCGCTTGGCGGCGGGGTCTCAAAGCACCATGCAATTTTCTCTTGTTTATTGAATGGTGGCCTGAACTATGCAGTTTACATGACAACTGCGCATCATACCTCTGGAAGCATGAGCGGCGCAACAACAAAAGAGGCAAAGTCATGGGGAAAGATAAAGGATGATGCAGATGCTGCTACTGTTATTGGCGATGTCTCAATAACATTTCCAATAGCAATGATAAGCGCCCTGGAAACATTATGCAAAGAGGGAATTCTAAAATGCTGACAAATGCAAAGTTCATACTTTCCAAATCAGGGGTAATTGAGCAGTACAATAAGATAAAGCAGGTTTCAGATATTGTTTCATACAGCGTGAAGACAAATCCAATTGTAGCCAGGGTATTAGAGGAAAATACTGATTCTTTTTTTACAATGCATTTCATTTTATCATTAGAGCATGTTAAAGACAAGAAAAAAATATGGTTCTTTGCACAGGCATGGAAAAATAAAGAGCTTGATGTCTTGTTTGAAAAAGGGGTTGAAAACTTTGTTGTGGATAATGAGAATGATTTAAAGATTCTGCTTGATTACTTAAAGAAAAATAACAAAAAAATTAACCTTTTGTTAAGGATGCGCCTAAAGGAAAACACAATAAGGACAGGAAAGCATTATGTTTATGGGCTTTATTCTCATCAGGTTAATGAGCTTATTCCAAAGCTTAGGAAAAACAATAACATAAAAAAGCTTGGAATACATTTTCACAGGAAAACACAGAATATAAGCGAGTGGTCACTGAAATATGAATTATCAGAATCAATTCCTGAAGAAATAATAAAACAGATAGATCTTGTGAATATTGGGGGAGGAATGCCTGTTAA
>JAHIFA010000046.1 GCA_018901315.1 Nanobdellota archaeon
ATAATTAACATCTAATAATCCAGTTGTGCATACATTCTTAACTTTAAGTTTGGCTGCAAATATTTCACAACTTTGTTGTCTTCACCTGCCAATAAAGTCCTTTTAGGTTGTGGAATAATATCTTGCGTCCATTTAATAATTTCGCCAAAATAAAATGTAGCTTCATTAGGCAAGTTTTGCAACGCAAATTCCTCATAGTCCGTCTTGTCAAATTCTCCATAAGTTTTCTCCCATTTTCTAACTTCTTTATTATGCTGTTGGGAATATATCTTTTGAATTAAAAGGTCAAATATTTTGTTTTGGTATATGTCTAATATCATTTTTAATTTCTTGATAATGGATGTACAGTTTGAAAATGAGCCATATATAATTTATCATCGTTATTAAATATTTCTTTAAAACATTTTTTACAATAAGGATGTTTCTCACTTCCTTTAAAAATACTTATAATCTTTCCACAATTTGCACATATCCATCCCATAGTTTACCCTATTTCTGTTTCTAAATCCTCTTCTTCTGCTCCTTCTGCTCTTCCAACCCTTTTCATCTTGAAGCAGAAAAACAAAGCAAGAATGTGAGAGCAGTTTGCTCCTCCAGGTATTATTTCCCCTTTATATTATAATTTCCCATACGGTACGTGTAACAATAATAGATATATAAATGTTATGTTACCTATACTGTATGAGAAAGAATTATGTTAATATTAGTATTCCTTCTGAATTGATTAACTTAATTGATGAAACTTGGAAAGTCTCTAAAAAAGGTTTTAGAAGCAGAGCAGAGTTTGTTTTGGAATCTATCAGAGAAAAGATAGATAAAGAGAAAAAGTTAAAATAGTCTGCTTTTTATTCTTTTTCACAGCTGAGATTTTTTAATTATTTTCCCTCTCTTTAAAAAGAAATATACTTAGCTCAAAGTGTTGCATAAAGGGCCATCTTTTATTTTACCAGTATGTTTCTGTTTCTTACTTAAATCTTCTTTGCCTAATCTTGTTGGTTTATCACACAAAATATAAGATTCTTTTTCAAGTTGAAGATCTCCATATATTTCCTCATTATTAATATCTATTCCATATTTAGTTAGAAATTTTTGGTACTTAAATTTCTTTCTTGAAGTTATGGATAGACCACAGAAGTAATCTGATCCCTTGTTATAATCTGAATTAGTTAAAATCAAAAACATATGTTCTGGGATATTTTTTCTATTTCCTATAGGTTTCCCATTAGTACAACAATTAAACCATACAATTTCTCCTTTAGATGGTATATTATCCTCCATCTTAATTTATAAAAGAGTTATTTTAGGGATGTCTCTCTTAGAACTCTTTATTCCTTTAATTTTATAAATTTTAGATTTTTTCTCTAAAGCGTCTGCTACCATAGAGAAAGCAGAGGATAAGGTACATTTTTCTTCCTTTTCTATTCCAATAACTTTTTATAATACCTTTATTTTAGCTTGATTATTTGGATAAGTATATTATAATATTAAAAAATAAAGGGTGGTTAAACTGGAAAACAGGATAAGGGTTGGTGTTTTAATCTTTGAAGATAACAAGATACTGTTGGTTAAGCATGTTGACCCTATAACTGGGTTTACATGGTGGGTGCCGCCAGGCGGCGGATTAGAAGGAACTGAATCTGTCTTTGAGTGCGGGGAAAGAGAGGTAAAAGAAGAAACAAACCTCAAAGTTAATTTAGACAAGATTGTTTACATAAGGCAGTTCATTTTTCATCAACAGAAAGAAAATAATATTGATATATATGTAACTTCCTCAAAGCATAAAGGCAAGAAGTCTATTAAAGGCATTGTTGGAAAAGGGGAAGATGAGCATTATATTAAGCAAGTAAAATTCTTTTCAAAAAAAGAGCTTAAAAATATCAAGGTTTTTCCTTCTGTTATAAGGGAAAAGATGTGGGAAGACTATAAAAAAGGGTTTCCTGCTATTAAATTTCTAGGAGTAGAAGATGATTCAGAGCACGGGATAAAAGAATAATTTTTTCTTTGAAAAAAAGGGGTATGTTATCTTAAATCAAAAGATTTATATATTAGTTTATTACTATAAAGTAATAAATACATAAAATGTTATGGATATATAGAATCACTAATTGCCTGAAGTTTTAGTATTGAGGCAGATTATAATAAAAAAATATAATTAAATCATAAAAATGAATAAGAAACAAGGATTATATAAAATATTAATAGAAGGTACAAACCTGGTTGGTAAAACTACGCTAGTACAAGGTCTTCAAGATTTATTTAAGAACAAGGGTTATTCTGTAAAAACAAACAAAAATGCTCTTGTAAAAAATAATTTTATGGATTCTGCTATTGAGATGGCAAATAAAATGCTTATTTATCCTTCAGATTCTCAACTAGATTCAGCAAAGCTAGAGAAAATAGGCGGATTATTCATGCTTTCTGCTTTAATAGATGGAACATATTATAAAGATGATTTTGATTCTAAATCAGATATTAGTTTTCTAATACAAGACTCCTATATCCAAAGAAGTGTTGCA
>JAHIFA010000047.1 GCA_018901315.1 Nanobdellota archaeon
CTCTTTGTAAGAGCATCAATAGATGCAAGTTATGAATGCAGGGAAAAAAACTGCATGGAAGGCACAGAAATAGATTTTACTGTAAATATATACAATAATATCAACAAGAGCATTAATGTAGGTGATGTTTACATAAAAGACAAGGATTATAGTGTTATTCTTGGATTTGACCTTAGTGAAAAGGTAGTTTTAAACCCAGATGAAGTCCGCAGCTTTAATTTTACAAGTTTGGTTAAGGCGCCTATAAAAGGTTATACCTTTTACTATGTTCCATGTTTCAAGATGTCTTATGTTGATAAGCCAGAAGAGGTTTTTGAGATATGCGGCAAGACTGTAAAAAGTTTTACAGTTATTCCATTATCAGAGATTGAGTGCAAAGAAGATTCTGAATGTGAAAAGGATGAATACTGCAATACATTCAGCATTTACAAATGCAGAAAACTGGAATGCAATTCTAATGAATCTGCAGCTAATCATTCATGTATTTTATTAGAACCAGAAAAAATAGTGATTATTAACTGGGGGAATGTTATAATAACAGCAGGATTTATTGTTTTGGCTGTTGTTTTATTGTTTTTGTTCATAGGAAGAAAACAAAAGCATGAAGGAGAGGATTATATAGATATGACTACTAAATTTAACGAAGAGGAAGAATATCCTAAAAAAGAAGAAACAAATAAGGAAGAGCAACATAAAAAAGAGAAGCTAGACAAAGAGAATAAAAAGATTGAAAAATCTTTTGGGGAATTAAAAGAAGATAAACCTAAAAAAGATGAAAAGAGTAAAGAAATTAAGAAACTTGCTCAAGAGCCTGAACAAGAAAAACCTGAAGAATATGAAGAAAACGATCATAAAAAGGATGTTGGGAGGGATGAAGAAATTAAAAAAAAGAAAACTAAACCTAAAAATAACAACAAAAAGAAATACAAGCGCTTAAAGCAGGACAAACCAGTTAGTACAGTTTCAGACTATGTCTCATTTAAAGAGGATAAGGAAAATAAGGAGGAGACTGAAGATAGTAACATAGAGGTTATGGATTACAGCGGTTACGAAGATGAAGATGAAAATGAAGACAGGGATCTGTTATAATGAAATAGAGTTTATTAATGCCCCGGTGGCTTAGTGGCTATAGCGCCACCTTGGTAAGGTGGAGGTCGCGAGTTCAACTCTCGCTCGGGGCTTTTTTTACACAACATTTAAATATTAATTCTAATCTTATATTTTTAGTTGGGCCTGTGATCTAGTGGCTATGATGTCACCTTGACGATTTAAAAAATCAAAATGGTGAATATCCCCGGTTCGAACAAATGGTTACGCTCATTTGATACGCAAAGAGTGACATTCAATTGCCTTGCAATTGAAGTCCCTCGTGCTCGCTTCGCTCGCAACCAATACGAAAGTCCGGGTGGGCCCATCACAGCTTCTTGCTAAGCTGGCATGCATAAGCGACATTTTTTGCTTCGCAAAAAAGTCCCTCGAGCTCACTACGTTCGCAATAAGTAAAGAGGTTGATAATATCAGAAAAATAAAAGAGGAATTTTCAAAATATTTCATACTGCTGTTCTTTATTATAGCTGTTTTCCTAGTTTTCTTGATTATCAGACCATTTATAATTGCAATATTAACCAGCATTATAATTTCATATATACTATACCCTTTATACATATGGATTAATAAAAAAACAAAGAAAAAAAACCTTTCTGCTTTCATAGTAACAATGCTGGTAATAATTTTAATAATCTCTCCGATTTTATTTATTGCAAACTCACTTACAAGGGAAGTAATGACTGTTTATACTAATTCAAAACAAAGGATTGCAGAGGGAAATATAATTGCTATAGAATCTGACTCTAACATTTTATATGAATTAAATTCTTTCCTGGCTAATATAGCAGGAAAACCACAAATTATTTCTTCCATTGACAGCATCACAAATTCTATAATAAGCTCATTGTCAAACTTTATATTTACAATACCAAAGAGAATACTTGGTTTTTTTGTTATGATATTTTTAATCTTTTTCATGCTAAGAGATGGGGGGTTAATGGTTAAAAAAATAAAATACCTTATACCATTAAAAAATCATTACCAAAATAAGATAGTAAAAAAATTTGGCAGTGTTACACGTGCTGTTGTTTATGGCCATTTTATAACAGCACTAATTCAGGGTATGGTTGGTGTATTGGGCTTATATATATTTGGAGTTAAATCCCCTCTTGTATGGGGAATTATTCTGTTAATTGCATGCATGATACCCTTTGTTGGATCTCCAGTAGTATGGTTCCCATTAGGTGTGTTAAAGTTAATTGAAGGGCTGACAACAAACAGCACATCTGTAGCATTAAGTGGTGCAGGCCTTCTTATTTATGGCTTCATTGTAATATCATCAATTGACAATTTGATAAAGCCCAAAATCATTGGAGATATAGCAAGAATCCATCCTACAATAATACTGATTGGTGTTTTAGGCGGATTGTTAATGTTTGGTGTTATAGGGATTGTTGTAGGTCCTTTGATACTATCGCTATTTTTGACATTTGTTGAAATCTATAAAATAGAGATTATCTAGAAAATGAAACTAAAGGTTAAGGATATTGATATTGCAACTGGCTGGCCATTGGTGGCAGTTCTAAATGAGTTTGATGCACTAAAGCTTGACCTTCATTATGAAGACAGGATTAAAATTAAGAAGGGAAGAAAAAGTGTTATTGCAATAATAGATATTGCTGAATCCAAAAAAATAGTTTCAAGCGGCCAGATAGGATTATATGAAGAGGTTTTAACAAAGCTAAATACAAAATCAGGCAATTTTGTTGATATATCTCTTGTTGAAAAGCCTGCTTCTATACAGTATATCAAAGAAAAATTAAAAGGCAAAAAACTAAGTTATAAAGAGTTCTATCAAATCATTGATGACATCATCAAAAATAAATTAAGCGAGATAGAGATAACATACTTTGTTTCTGCCTGTTATATGCATGAGCTTGATCTTGATGAGATTGTTTTATTAACAAAAGCCATGGTCAACACAGGAGAGATATTAAAATTTAATAAATACCCTGTAATGGACAAGCACTGTATTGGGGGGGTTGCAGGCAACAGGACAACAATGGTTGTAGTGCCTATAGTTGCTACTGCTGGCCTGATAATTCCAAAAACATCATCAAGGAGCATAACAAGCCCTGCTGGAACAGCTGACACAATGGAAGTTTTGTGCAATGTGTGCTTTTCAATTAAAGAAATAAAAAAGATTATTAAAAAGACAAATGCCTGCCTTGTGTGGGGCGGGTCTGTTAACCTTGCACCTGCAGATGATAAAATAATAAGAATAGAACATCCTGTATCGCTTGATCCAGAGGGTCAGCTTCTGGCCAGCATTTTAGCAAAGAAAAAATCTGTTTCTGCAACACACTTGCTTATTGATATACCTGTTGGCAGGGGAGCAAAGATAGAGAGCAGGAAAAAAGCACTCCATTTTAAAAGTCTTTTTGAGGCAATATCAAAAAAGCTTGGAATAAAAATCAGGGTTGTAATCACAGACGGCTCTCAGCCAATAGGGAACGGAATAGGCCCGGCATTAGAGGCAAGGGATGTTATGTGGATTTTGGAAAATGATTTAAGGCAGCCTTTTGATTTAAGGAAAAAATCAGTTAAAATGGCAGGGCTTCTTCTTGAAATTGGAGGAAAGGCAAAAAAAGGGGCTGGAGCTAAAAAGGCATTGAAAATATTAAAATCTGGAGCTGCTTACAGGAAAATGATAGAAATCATTAAAGCGCAGGGTGGTAAGAAGGTAAAGGCTGATGATATAAAGATTGGAAAATTTGCATATAATTTTAGAGCAAATAAATCAGGGCTTATTATCCATATAGACAACGAATCAATCTCAAAGATATCAAGGTCTGCCGGCGCTCCACTTGATAAGGGTGCAGGAATCTATCTGCATAAGCATGTTAAGGATTCTGTTAAGAAAGGGGATAAAATATTTACAATCCATGCTAAAAATAAGCAAAAGCTGAAGTATGCTGTTAATGTTCTCAAAAAAATAAATGGTGTTGTTATTAAATAATTTAACTAATTCTTGGTGAGTAAGTGACTAAATAAGCTACAATAATGTTAATGTTGTTACTTAATTGTGATAACAAAAACGAAACATTTATATAGTAGTTATACTATCTACATCGTATTAAGATAGTTTAATATATAAAACAATAAAATAAAAAGAAGGAGGCAAAAATGGTAACTATAGAGGATTTAAATAATAAGTACGAACCAATTAAAAAGTTAAAGGATGATGCTTATTTTAACGCATCTAAAATGATAATTGATTATGTAACCAATGGCACAGGTAGAAAATGGAGTGAACTCGCTGAACCTCAGAAACTAGAAGCTGCAGAAAAATTTACAGGCGGAGTAAATAATGCTGCCCTTAATCTTGGAGGAGTTACAATTGGCAATGAGTATGGCCAGGAATTGGTAGGCAATCCTGCAGGGTTTACAGAACAACACGAAAAAGCAATTGCTGGTGATCCAGTAAATGGAATAAATGCTGTATATAAACAAGGCATTGGTTCTATTGTTAATAAACTGTCAAATGTTATTCCTAAAATGGTTAGTGACTCAGATATAATCCCTCTGAAGACAGAGTTTAGTAGATTACTTAATTTTGACTCAAGTAAGGTTACTACAACAGGTCATATAGCAAGGTTATGGGATATCAACTATAATAGGATTAGTTATGGCGAATCCTTAGATGAACAACTAGCTGATTTTAGGTAATTAAAAGTTTAATTTTTTATTTTATTTATTTTTCTTTAATTCTTTGTTTTAAAATTTAGAAATGTTTATATATGACTGTATACGTTATTAGTCTAATGAAACCAAAAAGAGTGTTGATAGCAAGTTTTGCTCTTATTATATTAGGTTTATTCTTTATTGTTGGCCCAGAAACAAGCATAACAGGAGCTGTAGTTGGGGTTCAGAGCGGAGTGTTGGATTCAACATCAAATATTCTTTTTGGATTTTTTTTGGTATGGATAGCAGGGATTATATTGATAGGCGGAGTAGAGGAGAAAGTAGTTGATATAAAAACGTTAAAGAAACGAAGTGAAGAAGTTGGAAAGTTTATCGAAGATTATAACTTTTCCACCTCTCAAGGGTATGTTAAGGGAATCGAAAAGACAGGTAAAAAACCAAGTGAGCTAAATAGCAAGGACAGGGTAGAAATTGTTGATAACATATATAACACAAAGAAAGAGGTGTATCTTAATTTTTTGGGTCTAAAGGGTGCTGGCAATGATACATATGGAAAGCCTGCCCTTGAACAAATGCATTATACACAAACAGGGACTAATATGGAAGATAAAAACAAACTTGCTGCACTTACCCCAACAGCTTTAGCAGATGTAAGTGAAAAGACAGGGCATGTCTTAGAGGAGAGGTTAGGGGGTTATATGTTTGCTGATATTAATGATAAAAACTTCGAAAAAGTTAAAGACCAGGTGGCACAAGGATTGAATATTGATGCAAAAAAAATTAAAACAAAAGAGGAGTTGAGGGCACTTTATAATGCATTAATCAATAAAGAAGCACAAGATGGCAGACTAAAGAATTTTAGGGCTGATGATTACAGGACAAATAATTATGAAAATAACTAAATATTCAGCAATCTTCCGTTTATTGTTATTCTAGGGTTTTTAAAGACCTGGTCAAGGTGGGTCATTGCAAATATTGAGCCGCCGAACCAGTTGTTTGAGCCAAGGGCAATATGTGCTGTTCCAAGAGCCTTTTCATCAACTATTGTTGAGCCAATTATTCTTGCTTTTGGATTCAGACCAATTCCAAACTCGCAGATTTTTCTTATGCCCCATGGATGTTTGGAATTTCTTTCTGCCCACAAGATAGTTTCCTCAAGAAGCTTTGCTTCCTCTTTTCCCTGAATGTCAATAAGGTCGCCGTTCTTTATAATTAAGGTTATTGGATTTTTTATTATTGTAGTACCATGCCTGTTTCTTGAGCTTCCGTCAATAACAACCTTTCCATTAACTGATTTCTTCTTTGGTGGGAAATAGACTTCTCCAGCAGGAAGGTTGCCTCCAGAGCCGGGCTTTGTATAATCGCCGTCTGCAGATTTAATATTTGCAACATCAATTTTCATATGAAGATCTGTTCCAGCTTTTGTCCTTACATGCAAATCTGTCCCTTTTTCAATAACTGCCTTAAGTTTTCTGTGTGCCCTTTGTATTTCCGGGTAGTCTATGTTAATGGTTTTTACTAACTCCTTAAAATCCCTTGTTTCTATTGTTCCAAGGCTTATTGTAGATGCAAACCTCATGTTTCTCTGTCTGCACAAGTGCCTATAGCCTTTAGGCATACCCCTTAAAGAGCCAAGCCTGTTGGACAAAGCAAGAAGTAAAATGCTTCTCTCACCAAGATAATTGATTGCATCAATAATGCTTTTATCTGCAATATCTCCTCTTAATTTTGGCACCTGAAAAAAAAGCCTTGGGTGCAATCCAAGTTTTTTTGCTGCAAAATAATAAGAGCCTGCAAGAATAGCTGCTGCACACTTTCTATCATAACCTGTATCCCCTATTATTAATATGCTTTCATTCTTCGCCCTTAGGCAGTCTTTGAAAACTCCCTTAAGATAAGCAGAATAAGTCTTGCAGGTGTCTAATAAATTTTTTTGTTTAAGCCAATCAATGCAAGCCTTTGAATCCACCTTAACACCTCAAGAATAAATTTAACTTGCTTGTTTTTAAACTTTTTGATTAAAAAGATTTTATTAAAACCTGAATGAAACATTAATTTTGTAAGAATCTGCCTTAAAGAATTCTTTGCAGAATTCTGCTGTTTTTTTTGGCTCATATGCTTTGCAGCTGAATATGTCTATGTAAGCTGCATTGGTATAGTTTGCCAGATGACCTGAAACAAGGGATGTTTCTATGAGCTGGGTGAATGAATATCCCTCGACTTTCTCTTCCTCGCCAAAATTAACTATCTGCGCCTCACCAAACCTTTTCATGTCTATAAGCTTGCAAAGATTTGCTATGAATTCCCTTATTTTTTCCTTGCTTCTTATTGTCTTAGGATTACAGTTTTTGAGGTCAACACTAATAGAAAGGCCCCATGGATTAAGCCTTTTGTATTCATCAACAATTTCCCTGTCTGATTTTTCATGGACATTCATCTTAAAGCTTATACTATATTTTGAGCTTGCTTTTAAATCTTTTGATTTGGAGAATTTTTAGGTGTTATCAAAGGACTATTTCAATACACTGAAAACAAGTTTCCTGTATTAAATCTACCACGGAAAAAGCATATGCAGAAACAAGCGAAACCTTTAAATAATTCCATTTAAATATGCCTGTAACATGAAAGAAATAAAGTTAATAGGAGATGTAGATGAGTTATTTCTAGATATATTCCTGTTAACAACACGCTAGTTCTATTGCATTTTTATAACAAAGCTTAAATACTATTTTGTTGTTTTATAGTTTTATTAAAAAATATTAAATAAAATAATGATTATGGAGGATATTCAAATGATAAAAATAAAATTCCCAGATGGCTCAAAAAAAGAATATGAAAAAGGAATAAGTGTAATAGAAGTAGCAAAAGATATAGGAGAAAAGCTTGCAGACGATGCAATTGCAGCGAAGCTTAACAATGAACTGGTTGACCTCAGCACAAAAATAAACAAGGACTCAAATCTAAGGATAATAACCTTTAAGGATGATGCTGGTAAAGAGGCTTTCAGGCACTCAAGTGCTCACTTAATGGCCCAGGCAATAAAAAACCTTTACCCTGATGTTAAGTTTGCCATCGGACCTGCAGTTGATGAGGGCTTTTACTATGATATTGATTTAGACAAAAAACTTACACCAGAAGACCTTATAAAAATTGAAAAAGAAATGGATAAGATAGTCAAGGAAAACTTAAAGGTTGAAAGAACTAAGTTAACAAAAAAAGAGGCATTAAACCTCTTCAAGGATAATCCATACAAAACAGAGATGATTAATGAGCTAGAAGATGAAAAAATAAGCATCTACAAGCAGGGCAATTTCATTGATTTCTGCCGTGGACCTCATGTTCCATCAACAGGAAAACTAAAGGCGTTCAAACTGACAAAGCTTGCCGGAGCTTACTGGAGAGGAGATGCAAAAAACAAGCAATTGCAGAGAGTTTATGGAATCTCTTTCCCAGACAAAAAACAACTAAATGCATACCTGACCTTGTTAGAGGAAGCAGAAAAAAGGGACCACAGAAAGCTTGGAAAAGAGCTTGATTTGTTTAGCATGCATGATGAAGGCCCTGGTTTTCCGTTTTTTCATCCAAATGGAACTGTTATAATAAACATCTTAAAGGATTTCTGGAGAAAAGAGCATGCAAAAGCAGGCTATACAGAGGTAATAACACCAATAATATTAAACAGAAATCTCTGGGAGCAGAGCGGCCACTGGGACCATTACAAGGAAAATATGTACTTTACAAAGATAGATAACCAGGATTATGCAATAAAGCCCATGAACTGCCCAGGAGGAATATTAATCTACAAGACAAGATTAAGATCTTATAGAGAGCTTCCAATGAGAATGGGTGAGATGGGAATTGTTCACAGACATGAGCTATCTGGTGTTTTAGCTGGCTTGTTCAGAGTAAGGTGTTTCACCCAGGATGATGCCCATATCTACATGACAGAGGAGCAGATAAAAGATGAGATAATAGGAGTTATTAATCTTTCAGAAAAATTCTACAACCTCTTTGGATTTGAATACAATGTGGAGTTAAGCACAAAGCCAGACAATGCAATGGGCTCTGATGAAGCATGGGAAAAGGCAACTGCTGGATTAAAAGATGCGCTGGATGCAAAAAAGATGAAGTACAAGATAAACGAGGGAGATGGAGCATTTTATGGCCCAAAAATAGACTTTCATCTTAAAGACTGCTTAGGAAGGAAATGGCAGTGCGGCACTATACAGCTTGATTTTGCAATGCCTGAAAAATTCGATTTGACATATGAGGGAAAGGATGGAAAAAAGCACAGGCCCATCATGATTCATCGAACTATATACGGCTCAATAGAAAGGTTTATGGGAATATTAATAGAGCACTACGCAGGAAAGTTTCCTTTATGGCTCTCTCCAACACAAGCAGTAATCCTAAACATAAATGACAGCCATATTCCTTACGGGGAAAAGGTAAAACAGGAACTGGAAAAAAGCAACATAAGGGTTGAGACTGATTTTAGGGCAGAGACAATGCCAAAGAAAGTGAGGGAAGCACAGCTAAAGAAAATTCCTTTAATAATCACAGTTGGCGACAAGGAAGTTAAGAACAAAACAGTGGCAGTAAGAACACTTGACGGTAAGGTCTATTTTGGAATAAAGACAGAAGATTTAATCAAAAAGATGCAAGAGATTATTGATAACAAATCATCTGAGATTAAGTTTTAATTTCTTTTTTTCTTTGAATAAATCGAAAGATTTATAAAGTAATTGTAACTAACTAGTTACAATAGAACAAAGGTAAAAATGACAGATGTTTACAAAACTTCAAAGTACCCTAATCTTTTAAATGATTGTGGTTGCGATTATGCTAACAAAATCATAGAAAAATTAGAAGGTATAGAAACATATGCTCTTGCTGAAGAATTAAGTCGCATTGAAACATTCAGAACATCCTTACAAAAAGATCAAGAAACTCCACTATCTAATGAAAGCCTGCAGAAAATGATTGATTCAGGAGAATACCCTCTTACTGTTGATGAAGAATTAAGTCATATTGGAGCATTCAGAACATTCTTACCAAAAGATAAAGGAGCTCAATCCCCATCTGATGAAAGCCTACAGGACATGATTGATTCAGGGGAGGATTTCTTTGATATTCCTAAATTACATTTGAGATTATCAAATTATAAGTCAAAAGTTGTTAAAGAATCATATAGACCTTCTAGTAAATAACTATATTTTCTTTTATTTAAAAAATTAAATTTTGTGTTTTTTCTAAAGTTTTATAAATGAAAACCTGTTCTTAGCTGTAAAATGGTGCTTGAGAAGCTTGGAAATTCATTAAAAAATACATTAAGCAAGATAGCTAAAGCCATATTTGTTGATGAGAAACTTATAAATGAGCTTGTCAAAGACATACAGCGAGCTTTATTGCAGGCAGATGTTAATGTAAAGCTTGTTTTTGATTTAAGCAATAAGATAAAAGAGCGGGCCTTAAAAGAGGAAACCCCTGCTGGCCTCACAAAAAAAGAATACCTTGTAAAAGTAGTTTACGAGGAATTAGTGAACTTTGTCGGAAAAGAAGAGGGTAAGATAGAAATTAAGAAAAAACCAACCAAGATAATGCTTGTTGGCTTGTTTGGCTCTGGAAAAACAACACAGGCAGGAAAGCTCGCTAAATTTTATACAAAAAGAGGTTATAAGGTTGCGTTGGTTGGCCTTGATACGCACAGGCCTGCTGCAATGGAACAGATAGAGCAGATAGCTAAAAAAGCAAATGTTCCTGTTTTCCTTGACAAAAAGGAAAAAAATCCACTAAATATACTGAAAAAGTTTGAAAAGGAATTTAATAAGTACAACATAATTATTATAGATACTTCCGGAAGGGATGCATTATCAAAAGATTTGATTGAAGAAATAAAAAAAATAAACAAAGCTGTAAAGCCAGAGGAAAATCTTTTGGTAATAAGTGCAGACATTGGTCAGGCAGCCCAGAAACAGGCACAGGCTTTCCATGAATCATGCAAAATAACAGGAGTTATAGTTACGAAGATGGATGGCACTGCAAAAGCAGGAGGAGCCTTAACATCATGCGCTGCAACAGATGCAAAGATAAAATTTATTGGTGTTGGCGAAAAATTAGGTGATTTAGAGGTTTTCAGGCCAGAAGGATTTATTTCAATACTGCTTGGCATGGGTGATTTAGAAGCATTATTAGAGAAAGCAGAACAAGCTATTTCAAAAGAGGATGCAGAGGATTTAGGAAAAAGATTCCTCAAGGGAGAGTTTAACTTAATTGATTTATATGAGCAGATGCAGGCAATGAGCAAGATGGGGCCATTGAGCAAGATAACAGAGATGATTCCGGGATTTTCCCAGTTAAAGATGCCAAAGGATTTGTTAAAAGTTCAGGAAGGAAAGCTGAAAAAATGGCGCTTTATAATGGACTCAATGTCAAGAGAGGAGCTTGAAGATCCAGACATCATGAGCATTACAAGAATTGACAGAATTGCAAAGGGCTCAGGAACATCTACAAAAGAAATAAGGGAGTTATTAAAGCAGTACAGGCAGAGCAAAAAAATGGCAAAGCTCTTTAAGGGTGGCAGCCCAAAGAATATGGAAAGAATGATGAAAAAGTTCAGCGGAAAAGGTATGTCTGGTATGAAGTTTAAGTGATTAATAAAGCAATTTCTAAAATTTTAATCAAATCAAGCTGTTTATGATTGCTGAAATAACAAAACCTAATATCAAGCCTAAAAGAAGGCCAATGAAAAACTCATTGTTGATTAAGCTTGTTTTTTCTTTTATCAAGTAATCTTTTTTCAGCATCTTAAGGTGTTCAACCCTCTGGCTGACTGCCTCAAATGCCTTTTTCCTGGTTTTTGCTTTCATTAAATCATTGCTAAGATCAACATCTCCAATAATATCCCTGACCCAATTGCTGAAGTCATTTCTATCTTTTGTTATATGATGTTTAAAACTAACATCGTCCATTATTTCCAGTGCTTCAGCAAGTTCCTCAAGACTTAGTATTGATGTTCCCATGTGCAGGTTAAACTTATGCTCTGGATTAACATCTGAAAGTATTGATTTTGCATCCTCTGGAAACAAAATTTTTTTTACCATTATGCTCACCTCTTTTAGCTGAATTTTTTTATTATATGTTTTAAGATGATTAGCTGTGTTTTATCCTTATCAGTTGTTTTCAAAAGTTCTTCTGCAAGCTTTTCCTCTTTAAATATCTCTTTTATCCAGCTAGCAAAATCATTTTTCATATCATTGACATGATGTCTGAATACTTCGTCAGCCATCTTATCAATCTGTTTAGACAAATCCAATACATTCTTCAAAACAGTTCCATCATTAACAAAAAAATAATGGTCTGAATTTGCGTCCTTCAATATATCTTCCTTTTCTATTTTTTTCTTTTTAACTTTTTTTTGTGTTTTCATACTACCACCTCTTTTTTTAAAGTATTTTTATCTGAATGCTCTTTTAACCTGAAGTTCACATCATTCAGTATGTTCATGAATGTTATGAATGCATCATAAGGATTATCATAAGGATTAAAGTATTTATGCACATCGCCATCATTGAACCACTTTGTGCACATGTAATAAAAATGGTCGCTTGTCTGGAGATTTCTCCAGTCATTAATGAGTTTTTTATCCTTTGATTTTTTTATGGTGTCTTCAATCTGGTATACCTCATTTATTGCTGACTTCTGCATGTCATTTCCATCCCATGCGCTTGTATCCCTTTCAATATCTGCCCATGAAACAGGGCTGTGAATATCTAATTCTGCAACCGGATTATATGCTTTTATTGCCTCACTAGGTGTCTTAAAATCATTATCAGGGTGTTTTAATAACTCCCGGGGCAAATGCCTTAAAAAATTAAATATTCCTGTATCTGCCCACTGGTGCTCTCCAAAGGTCTCATAATCCATAAAAAGATTTACTAGATTGCCATTTCCATTAACAGCATTAACCCATTTAGTATATTTATCAACGGTTAGAGGCCATTCCTTCCAGCCCTTATCTGAAAACCTGAATGCAATATCGTCAGAAAGCTTGTAATTTTTAAGCAAAAGCTTAATTCTTGATGTTGTTTTTGGAGTATAAATAAAATTAGGTGATCTCCAGCCAAGTATATGGTCTGCTCCCTCTGCAAGTATTCCCTTGTAACCCATTGATTCAACAAAATTTGCAAGCTCATTATTATAAACAAGCTCTGTATTCCTGAAAATAGACGGACTTTGCTTAAACAAGCTTCTTATCTTTTTGTTATGCAAAATAACCTGCTCCTTAAATTCCTGTTTTGAATGCAGGAATGCAAGCGAATGGTAATATGTCTCATCAAGTATCTCAACCTTTCCAGTATCAACCAAATCCTTAAATGATTGCAAAACTTCTGGCATAAATTCCTCAAATTGCTCTAGGATAATCCCTGAAAAAGAATAGCTTATCTTGAATTCTTCATGCTTGTTAAGCAAATCAAGCATTAGCTTATTTGTTGGAAGATAACATTTTTCTGCAACCTTTTGTAGTATATCTAAATTCTTCTGCTTGTTAGTATAACTATGATTCTTTCCAATCTCAAATACATTATAATTCCTCAGCCTGTAAGGCTGGTGAACCTGAAAATAAAAACAAATTGATACCATTTTTAAGCTTTAATGTGCAAGCCACCCTCCGTCAACAAATAATGTAATGCCAGTTATATAATCTGAATTATCTGAGGCAAGGAATAGGGCTGCATTTGCTATGTCTTCTGGCTTTCCTATCCTGTTTAATGGAATATTGGCAAGCAGTGTTTCTTTTGTTGCTTTATCTTCTAATAAGTCTTTTGTCATAGGTGTTTCTATTACACCTGGGCCTATTGCATTAACATTTATTTTATATTGCCCTAGCTCTAAAGCAAGCTCTCTTGTCATATTTATTATTCCTCCTTTTGAAGCACAATAAGCACTAGAATTTGCAAATCCTACCTGGCCTGCAATAGATGCTATATTAATGATCTTGCCTTTGCCCTGTTTTATCATCTCTGGAACAGCAGCTTTTGAACAGAGAAAAACCCCTTTAAGGTTTATGTCTAGAATCCTGTCAAAATCCTGCTCTGTAACATCAGTCAATGATTTTTGCATATATATTCCTGCATTATTAACAAGTATATCAACCTTGCCAAACTTTTCTGTTGTTAAGTTTATCATCTTGCTAACATCTTCAGGATTGGAAACATCTGCCTTAACAGCCAAAGCATTTCCATTAATATCCTTAATCTCTTCAACTACTTTATTGCAATCATCTATGTTTATGTCACTAACAACAACATTGGCTCCTGCTTTTGCCAAGGCAAGTGCTATTGCCTTTCCAATCCCTCTTCTTGAGCCTGTTACAATTGCTACTTTATTTTTTAGATTCATTCTAATACCTCCTTTATGAACTACTTAATACTTTTTTATAAACCTCAATGCATTTTTTGGCACTGTCATCCCAGCTGAACTTTCTTATTTCTATTAATCCATGCTCTTTCAAGCAATGATGCAATGCATTATATTTAAGTACTGCGATTATTTTGTTGGCTATTTCATCAATATCCCAAAAATCAACCTTAAGGCAGTTTTTTATAACCTCTGAAACACCTGACTGCTTTGAGATGATAACCGGAGTTCCATTTCTCATTGCTTCTAATGGCGTTATTCCAAATGGCTCTGAAACAGAGGGCATAACATACAAGTCTGCCATTTTATATGCCCTGTCAATATTATCGCCACGCAAAAATCCGGTAAATAAGACATGCTGTGCAATCCCTAACCTTGCTGTTCTTTCTATCATGCCTGCTTCCATATCACCAGAGCCTGCAACAATAAACTTAACATTTTTTTCATTTTCAAGGACTTTTTTAGCAGCATCAAGGAAATAATCAGGGCCTTTTTGCAGTGTTATTCTTCCAAGGAATAAAACTATCTTATCCTGGCTTTTTATCTTAAACTCTTCAGTGTCAGGGAAGCTTTTAAATTCAACAGCATTATGCACAACAAATACTTTTTCAGGGCTTATTCCGTAATGCTCTATTATTTTATTTTTTGTAAAGTTAGATACTGCTATAATCAAATCTGCAGCATGCATTCCCATTCTTTCAATATCATAAACAGCCTGGTTTGGGTGACCTCCTGTCCGATCAAACTCAGTTGCATGAACATGCACAAGCAATGGTTTTTTTGACACTTTTTTTGCTTCAATTCCTGCCAAGTAAGTCATCCAGTCATGGCAATGTATTAAATCAAAAATCTCATTTTCAGCTATTTCTCTTGCCTTCATGGCATATCTATACACCTCTTCAAATAAATTTTGGCCATAAATTCTGCTAAAGTTCTTGTCTGAATTCATACATCTTTTCTTATGCATAGTTTCATATCCCTCTGATGATATATAAGGAACCAATAATGAATCTACAGTTTTTATGTTAACAAAACTTGTAGAAAATGCAATTATCATATCAACAAAATCTGATTTAATTGGCTTTGGCGCTATTGGGATTACAAATGTTATATTAATGCCCTGTTTGCTTAGGCCTTTTGTAAGGCCATAGCATGCTGTTCCCAATCCCCCTGTATTAAAAGGAGGAAACTCCCAACCAAACATCAAAACTTTCATTCAAATCCTCTTTGTATAGCTATATCCAACTAAGTTAGATAGAAATAGTTATTACTTAAATAAGTTCTCGATTACTATGCAGTAACATAAACCATGATTTACTGATAAATTCGCCCTTAAAGAAACTGAACAAAACATATTTATATAAGTATTGTTTATTATGTGACATAAAAGGGGTGGTTTAGTATCAATATAGTTGAAATTGACCAGCAAGAGAAGGTTATAATAAGAGAGCTTATCAAAAATCCCAAGATTTCTGACAACCAGATAAGCAAAAACACAAAAGTTCCTGTAAAAACAGTCAACAGGAAAAGGAAGATTCTTGAAAAAAGGGGGATAATTAATTATTTCACTTGCCTTAACAATGGAATTGATGGAACTGGAAGATTTACTGCAAAACAGCAATATATAATAACATTCAAATATGGCATAACTAGAAGCAGTATAATTGAGAAAATTGGAAAGGAGATGCCGAGGCTGATAGAGCTGAAGCATATAGCAGATTGTTCTGTTGGTGACAAGGATGGCCATGCAATTATCGCAATGACAATTGAGTCAAGGGTTGAATCTGACATAATTGAGGTCTTTAATGCTGAGATTCTTCCAAAATTAAAAAGGCTGCTTGGAGAAGATGCCGTAATAAAAACAGATGTTCTTACATTCAACTCACACTTCATAATAATGCATAATTACATGCCTTTGATTAACATGAGAAATGGAAAGATAAAAGAAGAATGGTCTGATGACCTGGTATTTGTTGATTAAAATGGAAAAAGAAGCAGATTATTTATTTGAGGTTTCATGGGAAATATGCAACAAAGTTGGAGGCATTTATACTGTTGTTAAATCAAAGGCTGCTGAAATAATGGGGTATTATAAGGAAAATTATTTTGCAATAGGACCTTTTTTTCCAGAAAAAGTGGCTGGCGAATTTCAGGAAAAAGTTCCTTCAGATAAATTAAGGCAGGTATTTGAAAAACTGCAAAAACAAGGCATAAAGTGCCATTACGGCAGCTGGCTTATTAAGGGAGAGCCTAACACAATTCTGGTTGATTTTAGCGGGTTTACATCCAAAAAAGATGAAATAAAAACAAGCTTGTGGCAGAATTTCAAGATAGACTCACTCAATACACAATATTTTGATTTTGATGAGCCTATTATATGGAGCTATGCTGTTGGAAAACTTCTTGAAGAAATAAAAAATACTTTCAATGATAAAAAGATTGTTGCTCAATTCCATGAATGGCTAGCTGGAGCTGGCCTGCTTTACCTAAAGCAGATGAATGTTAAGATTGGAACTGTCTTTACAACACATGCAACAATACTCGGAAGAACAATGTCTTTTGCCAATGAAGAGCTTTATGAAACATTTGATAAAATAAATCCTGAAAAAAAGGCCTATGATTATGGCATACAGGCAAAATATCTTACAGAAAAGCAAAGTGCATTAAATGCAGATGTTTTTACAACTGTAAGTGAGATTACAGCCCTAGAAGCAGAGCACCTTCTTGGGAAAAAACCAGATGTTCTTTTGCCAAACGGGCTTGACCTTAAGAAGTTTCCAACATTTGAGGAAGCATCTATAAAACATCGCTTATACAGGGAAAGAATAAGGGAGTTTTTATTGTATTATTTTTTTCCATATTATTCATTTGACCTTGATGATACTCTTCTTTATTTCTTATGCGGAAGATATGAATTCAGGGCAAAGGGCATTGACATATTTGTAAAAGCGCTGGCAAAGCTTAATGAAAAGCTAAAGAGAAACAATTCCAAAAAAACAATTGTTGTTTTTTTCTGGGTTCCGGGAAATATAAGAAGCATAAAAACAGAATTATTAGAAAGCAGGGCATTTTTTGAAGATATAAAAGATTCTGTTAACGATGATATAAATGAGATTAAAAACAAGATAATTTATTCCCTAGTTTCAAAAAAAGGCATTACAGAAAAAACAATTTTTAATGAAGATTTTATGCATGAAAATAAAAAAAAGGTTTTGAAGCTTATGAAAAAAGGAAATCCTGCATTATCAACACATGATTTGCATGATGAACAAAATGACCCTATTATCAAAGCATTTAATGAGAACGGGCTTACAAACAAAAAAGAAGACAGGGTAAAGGTTGTGTTTTATCCAATTTATCTAACAGGAGCAGATGGCCTGCTTGATTTAAGCTATTATGAATGCATGCAGGGCTCTCATTTAGGGGTATTTCCATCATATTACGAGCCATGGGGTTATACACCTTTAGAAGCAGCTGCACTTGGTGTTTCATCTGTAACAACAGACTTAGCTGGGTTTGGCAGGTATGTTAATGAAAAATCAGTTCAAAGCAAAAATCCTGGCATATTTGTTTTGAAAAGATTAGGCAAAAAAGATGATGAGGTTGTTAATGAGCTCACTAATGCATTTTATTATTTCAGCAATTTATCAAAGCAAGAAAGGATAAAAAACAAGATGGAAGCGCAAAGGTTAGCTTCATTGGCTGACTGGGATCTTTTAATTAAAAATTATATTCAAGCACATAATCTTGCTGTAAAGAGGCTTGGTTAAAATGGAGCTTAGAAAGGATTATATTTTGGATAGATGGGTTATTATAGCTTCTGAAAGAAAAAAAAGGCCCAAAGAATTTAAAAAAATCAAGGCAAAAAAAGAGGGAATTTGCTATTTCTGCCCCGGCAATGAAAATCTCACACCAAAGGAAACTGGAAGGATTGAAAAAGATGGCAAGTGGATTATAAGATGGTTTCCAAACAAGTTTCCTGCTGTAAGCCATGAGGGAAGCCCTTCAATAAGAAGTGCAAACAAGTATTTCACATATGCTGATGCATTTGGAATCCATGAAGTAATAGTTGAAACAACTAATCATGATAAGCAGTTGGCTGACTTATCAGAAGAGCATATAAAAGAAGTTTTAAAGGTGTATGCTAACAGGATAACTGAATTAAGCAAAACAGATGGCACAAAATATGTAATTATCTTCAAGAATGAAGGGATGGAAGCAGGAACCTCATTGATTCATTCGCACACACAGGTTATGACCTATAACAAAGTTCCTGTTCTTGTTGAACAAGAGGTCAATGCAGCAAGAAGTTATGGGGGCTGCCCATATTGTGAAATAATTGATATTGAGAAAAACAGTTACAGAAGAGTCTTTGAAAATGATAATTTTGTAAGCTTTACGCCATATGCCTCAAGATTCAACTATGAAATCTGGGTATTTCCAAAAGAGCATATAAGGAATATAACAGAGATGGATGAAAACAAGCTATTGGATCTGGCTTCAATGCTTAAAAAGATCCTGCTAAAGCTAAGGGAAATAAATCTTTCATATAATTTCTTCCTGCATTATGCTCCTGAGGGAAAAGACTTACATTTTCATATTGAGGTTTGTCCAAGGCTTGCAACATGGGCTGGTTTTGAGCTTGCAACAAATGCAACAATAAACTCTGTAAGCCCCGAGGATGCTGCAAAATTTTACAAGGGAGAGGAATAGAAAAAGGCAAGAAGTATACATCTTAATTTAGTTTTTCTGCTCAATAAAATGGTAAATATAGTTCATTTATTAAATAATCACAAGATAGAAAGCAAATCAGCTAAAGATAATAGATTTCTGATTACAAACAGGAAAGGAGGATATTTTTGCCTTGCAAATGAAAATAAAAGCAGATATGACGGGCTTTTCTTTTTTGATGAAAAGATGTACAAAATTATTGAAAGCCTGCATATAGTTGGTTCTGCTAAGGCAGGCAAGATAATCCACAAATTTTATGAAATTAAAAGTGAATGTGACAGTGCAACTGAAACATTTTTTATGCCCCACAATTATGATTCATTAGTTTATGAGATAACCCAGCCAAGTAATATTGAAATAGTCCTTGATGCAAAAAAGAGCTATGATCAAAGGCAGTGGGGCAGATTTTATACTATTTGGCAGGAAGATGATAAAATAATAGTTAAGTTTGTTAAAAAAACAGATTCAAGGGAAGACAGCTCTGATGGCAGGGAAGAATATTCTTTATTCTTGGTGCTTAAGTTTGAAGGCATGTTCAAGAAAGTTGAAGAATGGGAAAAAAGAAGTTATGAATTTGACAAAAAAAGGAATTCAATGCCTTATGAAAGGTATGTTTTTTCAGCGCTAACTTTAAAGACAGAGAAGGTTGTTTTAAGCTTCTCAAAAAACAAGGAAAAGGCAAAAAAAGAAGCAGACTATGTTTTTAGGAATATTGAAAGTTTAAGAAAAAAGCAAAAAGAGTATTATGATACCTTATTAAAATTAAGAAAAAATATTAAAAATGAAGTTATGATGGCATATTTTTGCACAATAAACTCACTTGATTCATTGGTTGTTGATAATAAAGGTATTTTTGCTGGTCTGCCATGGTTTTTCCAGTTCTGGACAAGAGATGAGGCCATCTCATTAAAGGCCTTGATGTTATGCGAGAATTTTAGTTTAGCAAAAAATATCTTGTTTAGGCATCTGAAATCTGTTTTGCACGATGGAAAGCTTCCAACAAAGTCAGGTTCTTTATTAAGGAGCGTGGACTCTGTTGGCTGGATTTCAAAAAGAGCAGAAGACTTGATTTATATCTTAAAAAATAAAAAAATTCTTGAAAAGCAATTTACAAGAAATGAAATTGAAGAAATAGAGGAAAGAATTGGGCATTCTCTTGATTTTATGATAAAATACCACACAAGAGAACATCTTGTATTGAATAATGAAGATGAAACATGGATGGACAGCCTGCAAAGAGATGGTTTCAGGATAGAGATTCAGGCAATGCAGCTAAGCATGTATAGGCTGATGCATGAGATTACAAATAACAGAATTTATCGAGAACTTGAAGATAGTTTAAAAAAAGAGGTTATGGATAAGTTTTGGAACAAAAAATATCTTGCAGATGGTTTAAATGATTTTACTATTAGACCAAACATTTTCATTGCTGCTTATATTTACCCTGAAATTTTGACAAAAAAAGAATGGATTACATGCTTTGATAATGTACTAAAGCATTTATGGAACGATTGGGGTGGAGTTTCAACAATAGACAAAAATAATCCCTTGTTTAGGCCAGAGCATACAGGAGAGAATAATGAAAGCTATCACAACGGTGATTCATGGTTCTGGATAAACAACCTTGCTGCAATTACTTTGTATAGATTGGATAAAAAAAGATACAAAAAATACATTGATAAAATATTGGAGGCAAGCACAAAAGAGATTTTATGGCAGGGAGCAATAGGCCATCATGCAGAATTGTCAAGTTCTTGTGGCTTAAGGTCAGAGGGCTGCCTGGCCCAAGCATGGTCTGCTGCAATGTATATTGAGCTGATAAATGAAATTTTTAATGTAGCTCAAAAGTTTAGATAAATTTATTAATTAATGATATAATCTTTTTCTTATGGTTTACAATAGGGCTGCTGTAATAATTATTGATAAAGATAAAGTATTGCTTCTGCACAGAATAAAAAAAGGAAAGGACTATTATGTAATTCCCGGAGGCACAATTGAAGAGGATGAAAAGCCAGAGGAAGCAGCAGTAAGGGAAATAAAAGAGGAAACTAATTTTGATATTGAATTAGGTGAGGTTTTCTGTAGGGTTAATGACTTTATGCACAATGGGACTTATTTTCTTGCAAAAAAATTTTCTGGAGAATTAAGGCTTGGGGGCCCTGAATTACAAAGGGTAAATGATAATAATCAATATCATCTGGAATGGGTGCATAAAAAGGATTTGCAAAAATTATTATTATACCCTAAAGAAGTTAAGGAAAAAATTATGGATTATTTTTCTTCTTGAATTTTAGACCTGCTCATACTGCAACCAATTTCCCACATAATTTTTTTCTTTCAGAAACCCACAAACAACAATTCATAAAAAATATATCCAATCGCTTTCTGAGGATTAGAAAGTTTTATTAATGCTGTTTAATCTAGTTAAGGGAATATGAAAGAAATCCAAGAAAAAATCAAAAAATTCTGTAAGGAATATAATCTTGAATCACCACCAGAATATAGAGTTTTAGATACTATGTCTGAACTTGGGGAAGTTGCAAAAGAGATTCTTAAAATGAGTGATTATGGAAGAAAGCCAATTGAATACAATGAAGAATTAAAATCAGAACTTGGTGATTTGCTATATTCATTAATAACTATTGCTAATTCTTTTGGTATTGATTTGGAAGAAGCATTAAATATGATTCTTGAAAAGTATGAAAAAAGATTAAAGAAAGGTTCTGTTGGCTCTGAGAATGATTAATGGCTGCCTCGCCACTTAAGATGCTATAGAAAAATATTTAAAGTTCATTGAAGAAAGATAAGGTTAAGGGGGAAAATAATGGAAAAAATTATTAAGTCAATAAGGTGGGGATATAATACGGCAGATATAATAGAATTAAAAAACGGTTATGAAGCAAG